>JAUCGN010000394.1 GCA_030378125.1 Thiotrichales bacterium HSG1
GGTGCTTTTAGCAACTCTTGTAGCTCCCATAGCCCGCATATAATAAGTTGTTTTCAGTCCTTTAGTCCAAGCAAGTTTATACAAATTGTCCAATTTACGTCCAGACGGCTCAAAAATATATAAATTGAGTGATTGAGCTTGATCAATCCATTTTTGCCGCCGAGATGCTGCTTCAACTAACCACCTTGGTTCAATTTCAAATGCAGTGGCATATAAATCTTTCAATTTACCCGGAATTCGGTCAATTAACTTTATCCTTCCATCATAATATTTCAAATCATTAATCATCACATCATCCCAAAGGTTTAACTCCTTCAAGTCCTTCACCAAATATGGATTAATTATAGTAAATTCACCAGATAAATTTGATTTGATAAACAAGTTTTGATAAAGTGGTTCTATGGATTGTGTTACTCCACAAATGCTGGAAATAGTGGCTGTAGGAGCAATCGCCATAGTGTTGGAATTACGCATCCCTTTTTTGACTCGTTGTCGCAGGCTATCCCAATCCAAAGTGGAAGAGGTATCCATATCTAAATAATTACCACGTTCTTCCGCTAATTTACTAATACTATCAATTGGTAATATACCCTGACTCCACAAAGAACCAACAAAGCTAGAATAGGAACCACGTTCTTGAGCTAGATCAGCTGATGCAGAGATAGTATAATAACTAATAATTTCTTGAGCATAATCTGCAAATTTAACTGCTTCTTCACTACCATAAGGAATCTTCAATTTATACAAAGCATCTTGAAACCCCATGATTCCCAATCCTACTGCCCGATGTCGTAAGTTAGCAGTACGTGCTTCGGCAATTGCATAATAATTAATATTGATAACATTATCCAAAGCTCGCATAGCTATACGAACAGTTCTTTGTAGCTTATCAATATCTAATTTACCATCTTTGATGTGGGCTGGCAGATTAATCGAACTTAGGTTACAAACTGCTACCTCTTCCTCAGATTTAGTATTTAAAGTGATCTCGGTACACAGATTGGAACTATTAACTACTCCAACATGTTGTTGTGGACTACGAATATTGCAAGGGTCTTTAAATGTTAACCAAGGATGACCGGTTTCAAATAGCATTGTAAGCATTTTTCGCCACAAGTCCACTGCGGAAACCTGTTTCCAAATTTTAAATTTACCTTGTTGAGCAGATTGTTCATGTAGTTCGTAAGCTTGCTTGAACTTTTTACCGTATAATCCATGTAAATCAGGTACTTCATTTGGAGAAAATAGAGTCCATTGGCCATTTTCATGTACCCGTTGCATGAATAAATCTGGGAGCCAATTAGCGGTATTCATATCATGAGTACGCCTCCGTTCATCACCAGTATTCTTACGAAGTTCTAAAAACTCTTCAATATCAATATGTCAAGTTTCCAAATAGGCACAACCTGACCCACGTCTTTTCCCTGATTGGTTACAAGCCACTAAAGTATCATTGAATACCTTTAAAAACGGTACAACTCCTTGTGACTGACCATTAGTCCCTTTAATTCCAGCCCCCATACCTCGCACTGGAGTCCAATCATTTCCTAAGCCACCAGCAACTTTGGATAATAAAGCATTGTCTTTGATGGCTAAAAAAATACCTTCCAAATCATCGGGAATAGTTGATAAAAAACAACTAGATAATTGAGGTCGCAAAGTACCAGCATTAAATAATGTTGGTGTGCT
>JAUCGN010000395.1 GCA_030378125.1 Thiotrichales bacterium HSG1
TTCACGCAAGATACGTCCACCCGGCCAGCTAACTTCAACTAAAAAGTTCAAAAATGGTTCTTTAATTGGTTGAATGGAAGATACATTAATTATTGCAGAAGTTTTGGTAATTTTTTTAACTACAAAATTTATTGCCTTTAAATTAGATGGTCGTTCCAAACCGGCTCGGCGAAACGCTCTTAATGAGGCTAAATTAACTCGAACTACATTAACTTTACCTTTAGGGATAGATAAAATATTTATCTTAGCTTTTAAAGGTTCATTAAGTTTTGAGTGTACTTGAATATGACTTAGTCCTAAAGCATGAGCATTTAAGGTCATAGCCATTAGGGCTAAAAATATC
Source organism: Thiotrichales bacterium HSG1 (assembly GCA_030378125.1). Classification (GTDB taxonomy): domain Bacteria; phylum Pseudomonadota; class Gammaproteobacteria; order Beggiatoales; family Beggiatoaceae; genus DRQV01. The sequence goes on from JAUCGN010000395.1 coordinate 344, forward strand.
ATCAGCTTACGCATAGTTATTCCTCAAAGTGGTGATTACGAATCAGTAATTATTATTTTACATAACTTTTTGACATGATGTGGGTTAAGTAATACATCTTATATCCTTATCCCACATTCATCAATGTTCATTTGATCATAATGTTACATATCATTTCTAGAATATACTTTATATATTGTTTGCAAGTATAACTCAAATATACTCTTTTACCAAGATTTCTGCAATTTGAACACTATTTAGTGCGGCTCCTTTACGAATATTATCTGCAACTACCCATAGATTTAACCCTCTAGGATGAGAAATATCTTCACGGATCCGACCTACAAACACTGGGTCTTTACCAGAAGCATCAGGAACTGCTGTGGGGTAACCGGCATCTTTGTGTTCATCTATTACTACTATTCCCGGAAAATTTTGAAGTAGGTCTTTTGCTGATTCTACGGTGATTTTTTCCCTAGTTTCAATATGTACAGCCTCAGAATGACCATAAAACACTGGAACTCGAACTGTAGTCGGATTAACTAAAATAGATTCATCATCTAAAATTTTCTTAGTCTCCCAAACCATTTTCATTTCCTCTTTAGTGTAACCATTATCCATGAAAACATCAATTTGAGGCAAGACATTAAATGCGATTTGTTTTGGATATACTTTTGAAACGATCGGTTTGGCGTTTAATAATGCAGCAGTTTGAGTTGCCAATTCTTCAATGGCATTTTTACCAGTACCAGACACAGCTTGATAAGTAGCCACATTAACACGCTCAATTCCCACTGCGTCATAAATTGGTTTAAGAGCCACTAGCATTTGAATGGTAGAACAGTTGGGATTAGCAATAATATTACGCGGTTTATAATTGGCAATTGCATGAGCATTAACTTCTGGTATTACCAATGGAATATCCGCATCACGTCTAAATTGTGAGGTATTGTCCACCACGATGCAACCGGCTTCACCAGCTTTAGGAGCATAAATTTTTGATACTGATGCCCCAGGCGAAAATAAACCAATTTGGGCTTTAGAAAAATCGAATTGTTCTAAGTTTTCAACAGTTACCGATTTACCCCCAAATTGAATTTTTTTACCAGCAGAACGCTCACTGGCTAAAGGATATAAGTTATTAATTGGAAAATTACGTTCTTCTAAGATTGAAAGCATGGTTTCACCAACAGCACCAGTAGCTCCCACCACTGCAACATCAAATTTTTTCATTTGTTATTAAATTTTAAATTATTAGATAGGGATATTTTAGCATAATTTGAATTAAATTTGGTAGGGGAATTTTTGTTTTAACATGTATGGGATTTGCACAATAAAAATTTATGTCCATCCAATCATTTA
>JAUCGN010000396.1 GCA_030378125.1 Thiotrichales bacterium HSG1
TGAAATATATGAAAATTGGCAATTGTGACCGTTTGAAACAGGGCATGTTGATGGCCTTGATTGATACAATTTTTTTAACCACACCTTTGCCGAATAAACAAGCCGATTTTGAATATCGTTTGTATACGGGTAAACCAGACCTATTACCAGCAGCTTATGACTATGCAACTCAATTGGCAAAAACTCTGGAAGAATATCATATTTTAACCCAGCAATTACAAAAATTTTCCAATAATATTAAAGCTATTCCAACGATTAAACAGCACTTAAAACATTTAATTTATGAGGATTTTGTTTCGGTAATTTCACTGTCTCGATTACAGCATTTGCCGCGTTATTTAAAAGGGATTCAGTTGCGTTTAACTAGATTGGAACTTGATCCAAATAAGGATGCAAGAAAAGCTGAACAGATTCAAATTTTATGGCAAGATTACTGGCAACGTTATTCAACTGGCGATATAAATGGAGAGTTGCAAGAGTTCAGATGGCTATTGGAAGAATTACGGGTATCTGTATTTGCACCCGAATTGAAAACTGCTTGTCCAGTATCTATGCAAAGACTGCAGAAGGCATGGGCTAAAGTACCATAGATTGCTTGTTGTAAGAAAATGGTAGAGTTGCGTATAAAATTGAAGTGGTCCATTATATTTTAAAGAAGTTTATACGCTGAATTGCTGATTAACATTAAAAATATTGACATAATAATATATAATTGAATATAATACGAGTTTAAAAATACGGAGTAACTATAGTAATGGAAGAAAAAGTTTTATATGACTCTACACCATCTATGTTTCGCAATAGTCCTATCTGGTTTATAATGTATGTTATTGTGCCAATAGCTAGTTGGATTGCACTATTTATGTGGGGACCGCAAGATAAGCAAACTGGTTTTTATGTGATAGGTATTACTATTTCATTTATTTGCTGGGGTTCTTTATTTTTATGGTGGTTAGAAGTTGTCAACACTGGACTAAAAGTATCAAATGAAAGAATTTCTTTTAGAAAAGGTATTCTTTCCAAAAACGTAAGGGAAGTTTTTTTATCTGATATCCGTAGTGTCGAGATAGATCAAACTATTATGCAACGAATTACTGGTACTGGTAGGCTAGAAATATCAAGTGCTGCTTCATCTGATGCGGAAATAACAATCAGTGGTATTCCTGATGCCTACGAAGTCAAAAAAATTATAGATGAACACCGTCGTAATCGTAAAAAATAGTAGTTTTACATTTTTTTAGGGTTATATTCAACGGATATTTTTTCTATTAACTGATGTTACGCAGCAATAACGAAGAATCAGTAATTTACAAATATTTTTTAACGTATAAATTATTGATTTGCAATAGTTCTATGTAACATCAGTGAATAAACAATATTAACCAAGAAGAATGTTATAATCAGATTTTAATACATTGATACCTAACGAGCTAAATGTAAAAATTTTTGCTTTTTCATCATATGCTATTGTTTTAGAATATGAGGCTAAAATACTGTCAAGTTTTTGTAGAATAAATACACTGTCAGCCTTGTCTTGCACATTTAGAGGATATTGATTTATAACACGCAATAACTCTGTTGTTGCAGCACTTAGACTAGTATTTTTTTTATCAAAATTATCATTCATTTTAGTATTTAATCCTAAAAGCTCACAGACTACAGGAATAACATCATTTTGATAA
>JAUCGN010000047.1 GCA_030378125.1 Thiotrichales bacterium HSG1
TATAATAGTATTAGTAATTTGCTCTACAATAAGTGGAGCAGAAGGATGGGAAGGAAGAATTTGGAAACGAAAAATTAGAATGGTTACAAAATTTTAGACCATTTAAAAATGGAATCCCATCACATGACTGTATAAGTTATGTAATATCTAGATTATCAGTAAAAGAATTTCAAGAATGTTTCATGTCTTGGAGTCAGTCAGTAGCAGAAAAAGTAGGAGGAGAAATAATAAGTATTGATGGAAAAACCTCAAGAGGTTCAAGAAGTAAAACTCGCAATCCATTACACATGGTAAGTGCATGGGCATGCAAAAATCAATTAGTATTAGGTCAAGAAGCCACTGATGAAAAATCCAATGAGATAACTGCAATACCTAAAATATTGAAATTACTAGAGTTAAAAGGATGTATCGTAACAATTGATGCAATGGGTTGTCAAAGGGATATAGCGAAACAAATTACAGACAACGGTGGTGATTATGTATTGAGTTTAAAAGGAAATCAGGGTTCTTTACACGAAGCAGTTAATGATTTTTTCACTATAGCAGAAGCTAAAGAATATGTTGGTGTAAAGTATGATTTCTTAGAAGAAATAGATAAAGGACATGGACGTGTAGAAACTAGGCGTTACTGGATTACCAGTCATTTAGAAACTATCCCTAAAGCTGAGAATTGGAAAGGTTTGACTAGTATCGGAATGGTTGAACGAATTTGTTGGATTAATGGAAAAGAAACTCAAGAAAAACGTTTCTTTATATGTTCAATACCTGCTAATGCCAAATCTTTTGCTAAAGCAGTACGAGAGCATTGGGGTATAGAAAATAAATTACATTGGCGACTTGATGTTATTTTTAGAGAAGATGCCAATAAAATACGTAAGGGGAATTCACCTGCTATCATGACTACTATTAGACATATTTGTATGGGGATTTTTGACCTTGATACCACTATTTCTGGTAGTCTTGCTAAGAAACGCCGTAAAGCTACTTGGAGTGATGATTACCGAGCTAAACTTGTGTTTGGGTTATAATTTTAATGCGGTCGCCCTGGGTGTTGTTTGAGTATTATAGCAAAACCAGTATAAAATGATGTATAATAATACAATACTTCGGACAGTTTTTATAACATATTGTTATTAAAGTAATTTATCATTTCAAAGAAAAATAATAAAACATTTAAATTTCAATAGGTTATAATTTTAACCAAGCTTAGTTTTCAAAAACTGTCCGAACTATTGATAATATAGATTATATAATAAAGAAAAAAGAGTAAAAACGAATGACATATTCAGTAGATTTAAGAAGTGTTATTAACAAAATAAATGTGTAATTGTTATGGATAATGCCAGCTTTCATAAACGACTTGACATCCAACATGCTATACGTCAGGCTGAGCACATTCTTCCTTCCACCATATTCTCCTCAACTAAATCCTATTGAACATAAATGGGCTCAAGCTAAGGCTATTCGAAAGAAAAAGTTTTGTTCCGTACCTGAGATTTTTACTGAGTATAAAATTTAATCATTTTATACCGGTTTTGCTGTATCATAAAAATTAACCCCAGTCTATAAATATGCCAGAATTACCAGAAGTTGAAACTATAAAACGTGGTATTGCCAGTCATTTGGAAGGGCAAATTATTAAGTCTGTGTTAGTGAGAGAAACAAGATTACGTTGGCAGGTTACTGATAAAATTAATATTATCTTACCTAAACAAACAGTAATTAGTGTTAAGCGGCGTGCTAAATATTTATTGTTTGAATGTGATAAAGGTCATATTTTAATTCATTTAGGTATGTCTGGAAATTTGCAGATACTGCCATCTAATACTGAGTTAAAAAAACATGACCATGTTGATATTATCTTCTCTAATGGCCAATGTTTGCGTTATAACGATCCACGTAGATTTGGCTGTATTTTGTGGACTGAAGCACCAGTATTTGAACATAAATTATTGGCTAATTTAGGTCCAGAACCATTGGAAAAAACTTTTAATGGCAAATATTTGTATGATCGAGCTAAGAAACGTCAGGTAGCGATAAAAAATTTTATTATGGACAGTAAGATTGTAGTTGGAGTGGGTAATATCTATGCAAATGAAGCTTTGTTTACAGCTAGAATTAGTCCAGAACGAGCAGCTGGTAAGGTTTCCTTGAACGAATACAAACGTTTGGCTGATATAATTAAAAAAACTTTACAAGTAGCCATCAAAATGGGTGGGACTACATTGCGTAATTTTACCGACAGTGCTGGCAATCCGGGTTATTTTAAACAAACACTACAGATATATGGCAAAGGTGGAGAGATTTGTAGCCAATGTGGAACTATCATACATACTAAAAAAATTGGCCAACGAATGACTTATTATTGTCCTATATGTCAAAGGTAATTTGTAAGACAAAACGTTTGTTTGAACGGATGTTGATTAGTTACGACATAAATGGTTATTTTATATAGTTTGTTAGTGATTCGGATTGTCTTGTCAATGCGTAAGTCCTATTATGGTTCAAACCTTAATTGACATTATAATTGACAGCCGATAAGTATTTGTATATTACTGGACTTAAACATGTTAAAACGTTTATAATTTCCATTGATACTTTCAATCGTTTTTTTTTGGAAATTCAGTTTTAATACAACCATATTTTTAACTATTTACACATTTTTTATCTGGGTTTTGGCTAAGGTATTAATAGAATAAAAATTACGGTTTAAATCTTGAAGTATTGTTCTATTTAGGAATTTACTATATCTACAATCAAATTGTCTAAAATTTATGAAAATCATTGTATTTTTTGTATTATTATCTGTTAGTGTTGTTGTCTGGAATTGGATGACTTATGAAATAGATGAATTTCCAAGTGCCACAATTTTTGAACCAGCTATTCCAATTAATTTTAAGCCAATTAATAAATTTACCAAACACAATTTAGCTAAAAAATGGACTTTTGTTGGTTCTTGTTATGATGAATGTTTATTAATTTCAAATAGTTTTAATCATATCTATTCTGAACTGGTGAAAAATAACTCTCTTATTCATAAGGAATCTAATTTAGAAACTCAATTTGTTATTTTAAATCCACAATCAAATAAAACTTTATCCAGCAATTTTATAATATTAAATAACAATTTAACAAATACAATTTCTTTGTATAGTAAGGAATATTCTCACCATTTAACTAACAATAATATTTTATTATTTGATATTTTTGGTAGATTGAGAGCAACTTTTTCACCTCCTTTTGATTTAACTCAACTAGTTATGGACTTTCATAATATACGAGATAAATATGCTGAAAAATGTTGCAAGATTCCAGATAAACAACCGAATCGAGTAAGGTTTAATTACAAAGAATCATAATCATTCATGTTGAGCGGGTAGTTATGCAGAGGAAAATTGATATATATTTAGTCTTTGTACAAGACAAAGTGAAGAAAAAAGAAGAGCAAGTAAGACAAAAAAGAGTTAGAATTATAAATCATCCAAAAATAATAAAAGCAGCTCACTCAAAGAAGAATTATCTGATTTAAATTGGCATCCAGCAAGAATAATGTTGCTTAGTCATTTTAATCAAAAACAATTGCTTATTTAACTTTATCCTGTACAAAGAAAAGAATTATAAAGATTAACACTAGAAAAATATGCAGACCCATCATCAATTTGAAAAGGATATAAAATGAAAGCAGAATCCAAACAATCGTCAGATAATCGTTACCAAAAAGGCTTGAAAACCATAACTGCTGTCAATCCTAATGCTGAAGATGATATTAGGCAAATGCTAAAAGATATTTGTCCTGATATGGGTAAGTTTATCATTGAGTTTGCTTTTGGAGATATTTATTCACGACCGGGGTTAGATTTGAAAATGAGGGAATTGATCACTATTTCTTCCTTGGTAACCTTAGGACACCCCAAAACCCAATTAACAAGGCATGTCAAAAATGCTTTAAATGTGGGATGCACTAAAGAAGAGATCGTGGAGACTATACTCCAAATGGCTATATATGCTGGATTTCCAGCTGCTTTAAACGGTTTATCTATTGCGAAGGAAGTGTTTGAAGAATAATTGTAACATTTTATCAGTTTAAATTAGGAACGTTTGTATGTATTGGAATGAATGGTTAATTACTCATGAAATTAGCATTCGGCTGGGAGCTTTCTTTGGTATTTTTGCTCTAATAGCCGTTTGGGAAATGCTTGCTCCTTGTCGTGTACTGACAACAACTAAAACTTGGCGGTGGTTAAATAACCTCAGTTTAGTATTTCTTAATAGTGTTGTATTGCGTCTATTGTTCCCAGCAGCAGCCATTGGGGTAGCCGTATTTGCTCATCAACATGGTTGGGGTTTGTTGAATTACTATTCACTACCTTTTTTATTATCAGTTGTAATTGCGGTGGTTATAATGGATTTGGTAGTTTATCTGCAACATGTGATGGTCCATGCTATCCCACTGTTATGGAGATTGCATCGGGTTCATCATGCAGATTTGGATTACGATGTTACCACTGGCACACGTTTTCATACTTTGGAGATCATTATTTCCATGTTGATTAAGTTTGCCACCATTTTATTGTTAGGTCCTGCTGTTGTTGCGGTAATTATTTTTGAAGTGTTATTGAATGCAACTGCAATGTTTAATCATGGCAATATTCAGTTACCCGCAACCCTTGACAAAATATTGCGTTTAATCTTAGTTACTCCTGATATGCACAGAATTCATCATTCTGTAGAAGATGATGAAGCCAATAGTAATTTTGGTTTTAGCTTACCTTGGTGGGATCGTTTATTTGGTACTTATCGGGAACAACCACGTCAGGGACATCAAAATATGAAAATTGGCATTCATCATTTTAGTGATGCAAAACAAGTTAACCGCTTATTTGGAATGCTCAGCTTGCCCTTTCTTAGAGGACAAGTGTCAGAATATGTGATTAACCGTAGAGAATGGAAAAATGAATAGAAATTATCCTGTATAAACAACACCTTCACCAATCATCTATTTATTTAGGGAATGGAACGAAGCAGATTTCCTGAAACTCAAGTAACATATAAGGTTTCTGGAAATCGTATCTCATTTCCGAAACAACAAATTTTAACATTGGTGAAGGTATTGATAAAGATTAATTTTAATCAAATCCATTGGTAACTTAAAACCATTCCGAATTTTCAAATTTTACAAATTGTTGCTCAAGTTTCCATTGCATATTTGCTTTATCATTTTTCTGTAAAAATAGTTTACAAGAATCTGAATTTGATTGCTGACAAATTTTATTTAATTGTTGATAAGAACGATCAGTCCATAAGCTTTCACCAGCTAAAAATGAATAATGAATACTATTACGTACTAAGGTTTTTACTTCAGGATATGTCAAATTATAATCTTGCACTGCACGTTGATATTCATGGGTTAAATCAATGCGAGAAATTCCCTCATCATCAGTTGCTAAAGTAACTGGAACACCTGCTTCTAAATATTCTGGAAAAGGATGTTGCTCACCTTTAACTCCAAGGATCAAATCATTACTGCTTAAACAAATTTCCACTAACAGTTCTTTAGCCTTCATATTACGCATTAATTGAAAAGGATTATCTTCATAAAATATATCTACTCCATGACCAATTCGTTTGGCATTAGCAATGGTAACGGCTTTTTGAATATGATCTGTTAATTGTTTTGGTGGAACTAGTCCAAGAGTCAATTCACCAGCATGCAAAGAAATCGAAACATTAGGGTATTGTTTAGATAAATATCCGACCATTTTCATATGTAAATCATAATCTTTCAGCGAAACTACATCATCTTCTGGTGCAACCATATTTAAGCCAACTGCCAAAAGGTCTGCTTTGACCATTTCAAAAGCATAAACTAATTGTGAAAATACTCGTGAAGGATTTTTAATACGAATTATTTGTAATACATAGCGTCGTTCCACTGAGCAACCGGGTTGAGCGTTTACAGTATTACATTTTAAAACTTCCGTGGCTTGTTGTTCATGCTGTGCAAGTTCTTGTTGACCATTAACAATAGTGTTTTGTAACCCTGCTGCAATAAGTTTATTATATGTTGCACCAATGTCACCATTAAATTTAACCTGTTTACTAAATTTTTTACTGAATTTTTTGCCAATACTCAGCATCATTTCTAAATAAGCAATATTTTGTTTAGCAGCACGATTACTTAACTCAGCTATCATCATGCCTTTAGTTCCACCATTAAATTTGGCGAAAGCCTCAAAAAATTGATCATGTCCTGATTGGTTAGCATATTTAAAATTACGTAATGATAATTTATCAATTAGATGGCCATATAGTTCAGAATTTTGGAAAGCATTAGTAATAGGAACTTCGGTAATTTCATTACAAGGTGCATGATTTTTTTCGGAAATAGCAGCAGTTGTTGGATTTACACAAAGATTTTCATCAGCTGCCCATTTTAAATAACTTTCAGCATAAACAGCACCGGAAACATGAGTGTGGAGATCACCACCTTTAGGCATTTTTTTTAGGAAAGCTCTTAGTTTAGGCGGTCTGTTACTATTAGCTGCAAACCATTTGCTTGCTTCTGATTCTTTATTTACTATAATGCTGCTTTCTGAAACAATTGGTTTTTTTGCAACGCAAGAAATAAGGAAAATACTTATTGCTACAAAAATAACTTTAGATAATAAACGATTCATATTTAATGTGTGACAAGAAAGACTTGTTATTTCCTTTTAAGTTAAAGTTAATAGTACACAACATATTTTTATTGTTGTCCACCATTTTTAAATTCTGGTGGACAATTAAACTATTGACCCTAAACACGGTTAAAATAGTTGCAAATTTGATTGTGATTTAGGTGTCTTTTTTATCTTCAATCTTAGCAATTTCTTGTTCTAACTCATCTTTACTGAGAGCTAAATTTGGTTTATCCTCATTATCATTAGCTTTATCCACCATTGCACGAGAAATAATTAATCCCAATTCAAACAATAACCAGATTGGTATAGCCAATAAGGTTTGCGAAATCATGTCTGGTGGAGTCATTAACATGCCAACAATAAATGCACCAACAATTATATAAGGTCGTTTCTCAGCTAATGATTCTGGGGTAACAATTCCCACTCGAACCAACAAAATTGTAGCGATTGGAACTTGAAATGCGACTCCAAACGCAAACAATAGTTTCAACACAAAATCCAAATAGCGGCTTATATCCGTGGTCATTTCCACCCCTTCTGGAGTCATGCTTACCATGAAGCCAAATATTAGCGGAAACACCAAATAATAGGCAAACACCATTCCCAAATAAAATAAGGTAGTGCTGGATACCATTAATGGCAATACCATTGACTTTTCATTTTTATACAAGCCCGGAGCGACAAAAGCCCACAAATGATAAAGAATCATTGGCATAGCTAAAAAAACAGACAGTATTAAAGTCAGTTTGAAAGGAGTAAGGAATGGTGAAGCCACATCAATAGCTATCATTTTAGTGTCTTCCGGCATCTTAGCCAGCAAAGGGTCAGCTAATAAATGAAACAGATCGTTAGCAAATGGCATCAACACTAACAAAATTACCACAGTAACAGCAGTTATTGCTAATAAACGATCCCGCAATTCCAACAAATGCTGGACAAATGGCATTTCCTTAGGACTAGAATTTTCTGGCATAATTTAACTTGGAATTTTAGCGTCTGGTGGATTTTTGTTGGAATCTAAATCATTGGATAGCTTAGATTGTTTATCATCGGGTGAATTTTTATTAGAATATTCATTATCAAATGGATTGGTGATTGGTTGGTTTAACTTTTCCATACCGGTTCCCATATCATCAACAATTTGATGTACATGCTGTTCACTATGTTTAATTGCTTCCTGCATTTCTTGCAGTTTTAATTCTCTATCTACATCTTGCTTGACTGTTGCGATAAAATTGCGTATTCGACCTACCCATAATCCAGCAGTACGGGCAGCACCCGGCAACCTTTCCGGCCCAATCACTAATAATGCAATTACAGCAATTAAACAAATTTCCCAAAAACCTATATCAAACATGTTATTAAACTTTACTGGTTTGTTTATTTGTTACTTGACCTTCGATAACATTACCATCATCATCTTTGGCTACTTTTGCTTGATTCTGTTTAGAAGTTGAAGTTTCTTCCGCTTCCAATTCTCCTTCTTTCATAGATTGACGGAAATTTTTGATTGCACCACCTAAATCTCCACCGATGTTTCTTAATTTTTTCGTACCAAATAAAACTACTACAATTAATAAAATTATCAATAATTGCCAAATACTTATACCCATCATAATTGATTTTCCATTGTTAACTTTCAGCTAATCCTAAAATATATAATGGTAAACTCTCCTGTGTTTTGAAACCAAGAAAGTTTTTTTGGAACCAACAGCTATTTAGGACTATCAATTTTAAAGTTAAAAAAATAAGGTGGACAATCGCCCACCCTATAATTTTATCATCTAACTTCAATTTAACATCAAGGTTTGTCAACGTCTAAATGTACGTCTCCAATATCTTCATGTAAAGCTACTACTTCTTTATTTGGTACAGTGGATAATTCCATCTTGTAGGCCAAGAACCACATCATAAATACTCCAATAGCCCACCACAATATCTGCCATGCCCAAATAGAAGGCATACCAAGGAACCATGTAGAAACATTGTTTGGATCACCAAATATCCAGTTACCAATAACAGCACCCGGACCAATTCCAAAGAAGAACCAAACTAAAGTAATAATCCATGCGACAGGTATTAAACCTTTCTTAGAATCAGGCAACGAAGCATGTTCCCGCAAAAAAGTATGGAAAGTTAAACGATGTTCCAGATCTTCTTTATTTTGCGTAACAGCAGATATTAAAATGGCAATACTTAAATTAAATAATATACCCCAACCAGCCGAGTGGATAGTCAGAGGCCAGCGTCCCCATAATGGATCCATGCCAAGTACAGCAAATACCTGAGCCCCTATTGATTCGGTCATGGTAACAGCGATCAAACCAGCGATTAAACCAAGCACTACACCTTGTCTAGTCAAGAATGGCCACCAACAAACAGCAATCAAAGCTGGCCACATTTGGAAACCGTAGGCAACTGCAAGTCCACCTAACAATACCAAGGCATCTTTAGCAGTAGTAGCAACAGCTAATGCAGCTAATACTATAAATACTACACCCAAACGACCAAAGAATTTTTGTTGGCCATGAGTTGCTTGAGGCATAATGTAACGTTTTAAAATGTCTCTAGTCAACATACCACCAGCAGTAGACATGTAAGCAGCACCAGTAGATTGCATGGCAGCTAAGGCACAAACTGATAATATACCAACTAACCAAGGAGAAGAATCAGCGATTAAATTAATCAATTGAGGCACTAACATACCTTGTTTACCAGTAGATTCCATCAGGTCTATACCGCCTAAACCAGCACCCATGACATTATTTGTTAAGTCAGGGTAAGCAGCTAAAAATGCAAGGTCAGCCCCTAAGAAATGGGAACCCAAACCTTGCATGGCAGTGAACACAAATAGAATAAGACCAATTACAAAAGCAGAAGCCCAAACTTGTTGAGGTGCAAAAGGTTTTGGGTTATTATTAGCAAATGCCCACATGGAGAAGGCTGGAGCTGATTGAATTCCCATTAAGGCAAACATATAAGTAAGAACCATGATACCAGTCCATGCACCACCAACAGCACTTGGTCCATTGCTAACGAATTGAATTACCCCCGGAATTGCAATGTAATGACTATAGCCATCTGGGGTTCGTTTAGTATCCATCTGAGATAAAGCAGCGATACCATCGTTTAGATTATTCCAACCACCAACATAGTAAACAGCAATTATTCCGATTGCCACAATACCAAGAGCTAACAATATAGCTTGTAAAGTATCTACATAAGCTACTGCTCTTAAACCACCAGAAGCCACATAAATAATCACTACCGCAGACAATAACCACATTCCAACATTAACGTTTAACATATTGTCAGTTAATACGTTAAACAAGAATCCAGAAGCTCGTAGTTGTAAGCCCAAGTATGGTATGGAGAATACTAATGCAACTAATACAACCAAAATACGTACCGCATCTGATTTAAAATAAGTTGCTAACATTTCACCCGGAGTAATAAATCCAAACCGCTTACCGAGCATCCATTGGCGTTTTAAGAAAATAACCCCAGTAAAGGGAATAGTGATTGCGTAAAAAGATGCGTAAGCATATTGAAACCCATCACGATACAGCAACCCCGGATGTCCCATAAAAGTCCATCCAGAGAAGGAAGTTGCAGTCGCCGCTAGTACAAACACCCACAGCGAAATTGAACGACCAGCAATAAAGTAATCACTGGCAGTTTTGGCCGACATTGCACCTTTGATACCCCAAAAGATACAATATGACCAATACAGTCCTACAAAAACAAACAGCCAAACAATTTTTGGATCCATATATTTAAAGTCATCTCCAATAAAATTATTAAAGTCAAGCACGCACCAATACTATCACATATTAATACCTTATACTAACCCAAAATAATAATTTTTATATAACTCGACT
>JAUCGN010000397.1 GCA_030378125.1 Thiotrichales bacterium HSG1
GAATGGCAACGTTAAACATGCGGCCAATATAGCTGGCTACAAGGTAAAAGAATTTGAACAGTTATTGGACCAACTTAATATAAATCCAATTAATTTTTGCCATTCTCATGAATTTGGTGCCGAAATTTCTGAATAAACAATTTACACTATTTTTAAGTTGCTTGCATTGCACAAATATGGGCATTAAGACGACTTTTATGACGAGCAGCCTTATTTTTGTGAATAATTCCCTTCGTTACCATCTTATCAATAATTGGTACAGCAGCCTTGTAAGCCTCTAAAGCCTCTTCTCGTTTTTTACTTGCTATCAGTTTAACTACATTTTTTATACAAGTACGCAATGTGGAACGTTGGGCTGCATTATGTTGCCGATGTTTTTCTGACTGCCTAACTCGTTTTTTTGCTTGAGCTGAATTTGCCAAACTTAGTGAACTCCCTTTTAGGTTATATTTTTAAGATGTGGTAATTATCTACCATCGTGAGCAAATTGTCAACTTTATAAACATACCGCAGCAATTCAACGTACTTCTTTGAACCACATACACAACTTGACCTATTATGTTTCTTATGTAACCGAAGTTACGCAGAGAGGTTTCGCAATTCCAAAAAGCTAGCTTGTACAGCTTTTTAGATAGAGTTTAGTTTTAAGTGCAAGATAATTAATTCAAGTTTCGAAGTTAATTTTTATTTATAAAATCAAAATAAATATATGATTAATATATGAAAAAACTTCTAGTTATAGTATAATAATATTACGATTTAATATTTTTTACAGAAATTATGAGAAATCAAATATATTTTATAACTATATAATTTTATTGAAATATTATCTTTTATAAGTTATCAATGCGTAAGTCCTACATTTTTTATTCGTTCAAAAGCGACTTGAATAAGCGTAGCTAAAGTGAACGTCCAAAATCTATTTCCATCCACGATACATGTCCATTGTAACTTGTGTTGAAACCTAGTACAATGCCAGAAAGTTAGAATATTTCGCAAAAAATTAATGGTAGTCCTATAACATATAGTATAAACACCTCAAATACCTGATATATTGTAGTTTTTAAGAAAAATACTATTTTGGATTACCCAATATTTATATATTTAGATTAAATAAATATTATGACAACCAAAACTGTAACTATTCCCAAAATAAGTTGTGAACATTGCACTAATACAATTGAACAAGAAATAGCTGAACTGGAAGGAATTAATTCAGTAATAACCAACAAAAATGAGAAAACCGCTACCATTGATTGGAATGAAACAACAATAAAATGGGAACAAATAGCGGCATTGTTAGAAGAAATTGGCTTTCCAGCTAATTAAAACCTGATCATAATTATTCTCAGTACAAAAATTATCCTGTACTACCTAAATTTAACCAAAGGAACATTAATGTCAAATCCTGATTTTACGTTGATTCGCAAAGTCCACATCAACAATTTAAACTTAGATGTTGAAGAATATCTTCACTCTGTTACCGGAGCTAGACACTTACATTTAAACGCTGATGATAGTAACAATGTATTCTTAGTAGCATTTTTAACAGTGCCTCAAGATTCGACTGGGGTAGCTCATATTCTCGAACACACCAGCCTATGTGGTAGTAAAAACTATCCAGTGCGAGACCCATTTTTTTGGATGTTGAGACGTTCTTTAAACACCTTTATGA
>JAUCGN010000398.1 GCA_030378125.1 Thiotrichales bacterium HSG1
ATATTTTTTGTTGTCTTTCCACACTGCTTAACTTTGGTTGATGAATGATTAATCCTTCACCAACAATTTGTTCTATCGTTAATCTAGGAGATAAAGATGAGTATGGGTCTTGAAATACTACTTGAAAGCAATGACGTAATGGACGTAATTGATTAGTGGTAAGTTGATCCAGTCGATTACCATTAAATTTAACTGTACCATCACATTTTTGTAACTGTAATAAGTTTAACCCCAAAGTTGTTTTACCAGAACCAGATTCACCAACTATGCCCAAAGTCTCTCCTGAATATAGACGTAAATCAACATTATCAACTGCTTTGAGTTTAGAACTTTTAAAGCCAGATTTTATGGAAAAGACACAACTTATTTTGTTGGCTTCCAGCATTAGTTTACCAGTGGTATTATATTTATTTTGAATTGCTTTACTATTAAGTAATAGTTTTGTATAAGAATTTTGTGGTTTAGAAAATAATGTGGTTACTGGAGCTGATTCTACTAGTTTTCCTTTTTGCATAACACAGATATATTCTGCAAAATGTTGCACTAAATTTAAATCATGACTAATTAACAATATTGCCATGTTAAATTCCTGTTTTAATTTTTCTAATAACTCCAAAATTTGTAACTGAATAGTCACATCCAAAGCTGTTGTTGGTTCATCTGCAATCAATAATTTTGGATTACAAGCTAAAGCCATTGCAATCATTACCCGTTGCCGTTGACCACCAGACAAAGTTTGTGGATAGGAATTGAAACGTTTTTGCGGTTCTGGAATTCCGGTAAGTTCTAATAATTCCAACATTCGTCGCCGAGCTTTGGATTTACTTATTTTTTTATGTAACAATAATGGTTCTATTAGCTGCTGACCGATTGGATAAACTGGGTTTAGGGAAGTCATTGGTTCTTGAAAAATCATAGCAACGTCTTTACCACGAATTTGGCGTAATTCTGCTTCACTAAGTTTTAGTAAATCTTGGCCTTGAAATTCAATCTGTCCGGTTGGAAAAGTAACTTTGTTGTGCAAACGTAGGATGGATAAAGCCGTTACCGATTTACCAGAGCCAGATTCTCCCACTAATGCTAAAGACTTTCCAGAATCAATCGAAAAGTTAACATTATGTACAACTTGATTTGTACCTTTGAAAGCTACCGATAAATTATTTACTTTTAACATAAATTTTTTCTTTAGATATTTAACTAGTATTGGGCGGGTATGATAAACTAAAAATGCTTAAAATAAAACATCTATAGCGTTTCCCAATTAAATAAGATACAAAAAGAAGTGATTATAAAATTGCGAAAAAGAAGCAAAATATAGCAAAAACATATTCAATAGATTTACGTTCAAAAATAATGAAGGTTCAATCCGAAAAATGGCAAAATGATTTAAAGTATCAGTATGTTTTTACTTACTTTATTGAAAAAATCAACCAAACTGGTAGTTTAGAAGCAAAACCATATAACGGTAGATGTAAACCAGCTATTGATGAAAATGGTCAAAATTTTATTAAGAGAAACAATTTCAGAGCAACCAGATTTAACACTAATAGGACTTACGCATTGACAAGTTCATCATATTATGAAACTATTTAAATACAATAAGTTACTATATAAATAGTTAAATTTAATATACATATAATTTATATTTTAAAATTACATAATTCCTTTACGCA
>JAUCGN010000399.1 GCA_030378125.1 Thiotrichales bacterium HSG1
TGATTTTCAAGGTAGAAAACTTTTATTTTTAGATACTCCGGGACATGCAAGACATCATTTTTGTGTATTTGATGAACGAAGTAAGAGCTTTTTTAGTGGAGATACTTTTGGAATTTCATTTCGAGATTTTGATACTGACAAGGGTGTGATGATTTTTGCCTCAACTACTCCCATTCAATTTGATCCACCAGCAATGCACAGTTCAATCAATCGTTTATTGCAATTTAAACCAGTTAAAATATTTTTAACTCACTATGATGCAGTCACCAATATACCAATGTTGGCTGAGAAGTTGCATATTTCTATAGATAAGCAAGTTGAAATAATGGAATCTGTTGCTAATAGTGATAGACGACATACATTGTTGCGTAAAGAAATTATGAATTATCTATTAACCGAGTTACAAAATTTAGGTTATACTTTGGATAATAATGATATTAGACGCAAATTAGCAGATGAAGTGGAAATAAATGCTCAGGGCTTAGAGGTTTGGTGGAATAAATGAAAATTGGAATTGTATCAGATAGTCACGATAATATTCCTTTGTTATGTGCTGCAGTTGCTGATGCTAAACAGCGTGGTGCTAAAGCCATACTACACTGTGGTGATATTGTTGCACCTAGCACTTTAGAGCAACTGCAACCATATGATTTACCATTACATGTAATCCATGGTAATAACACAGGTGACCTTTATACTCTAGCCAAATTATCTCATGCTCCAAATAGTAAAATTTTTTACTATGGACAAGATGCAGCATTTACTTTAGCTGGAAAGAGAATTTTTATAGTCCACTACCCACATTATGCTCAAGCTATGGCGATTGCTGGTGATTATGATTTAGTCTGTTGTGGACACACCCATAGTGTGTCTGTTGAACAGATTATTAATAACAAGGGAACCCAGACTTTAATATGTAACCCGGGTTCCATAGGTGGAATTGGAGCACCAGCAACATATTTATTTGGGGATTTAGAGTCAATGACTTTTAAACCGCAACGAGAAACTAAAAATAGGCAATTTTTATGAATAATCAACCAAAACTGACATTGGGACTGAGGAGGAAAAATTTTTCTACTGAAAAACCATCCAAATTAACATTAGGGTTAAGAAGAAAACCAATGTTGATGCGATCGGATAATGATACAGAATTAGTTAAAAATGATTCCCCTTATGAACCATTTAGATCTCCACTTTTAGTTAATAGAACTAGCACTGTTAAAATACCAAAAACTCAAGGACGGTTAGAGGTAAATATAAAAATTACCCAATTACCTAACTGGGTAGAAAGTATTAAAAATGGTTGGCGGCGAGTTTATATCAACGCTGATGGTTATTTAGTCCAGATTAAAATTCGTCCTAAAACTTGGAATAAGCTACTACAAGCTGATGCAGAATATCCTGAGTGGATTGCTACTATCACAGGTAAGATGGGGGCAAAAATTAAAAATGGTTTTGAACTAGCTGAACCAGCAATTCAAGTTTATGAAAGCCAAAAAACTGTAAAGAATGAAGGCTAAATAAAATCTCCAACCTATCAAACCAAACCTTTCAGATCATCAAAACTCTGGAAGGTTTAAAGACTAACCCATTTTTTATAAATATTGTCATTGTATTTATTCTGGTGTGACCACACATTGTTAGCTTACCATCAATTTTATCAATTGCT
>JAUCGN010000400.1 GCA_030378125.1 Thiotrichales bacterium HSG1
GGACAGTTTTTATAACATATTGTTATTAAAGTAATTTTTTATTTCAAAGAAAAATAATAAAACATTTAAATTTCAATAAGTTATAATTTTAACTAAGCTCAGTTTTTAAAAACTGTCCGAACTATTGCTATATACATATTCCCAAACATATTTATTACATATGTCAACAATTTTTATCAAACAACTTTCTAAGAAATTCCAGAAAAACATAGTTTTAGACAATATTAATCTACAAATTGAACCGAATGAACATATTGCTCTAATAGGTTCCAACGGAGCAGGTAAAACTACCTTAATGCGTTGTCTATTAGGGGAATATAGCTATAATGGTCAAGTTAACATTAATAATTTGAATCCACGCCAAAACAGGCAAATAATTCTAAAACAAATTGGTTTTGTACCACAAATACCACCTCCACTTAAAATGCCAGTCGGACAGTTAATAAAATTTGCTGCTGGAGTTTGTGCGACTGATCCTGAAGATATAGTTGCTATTACTAAACAATTAGGCTTAAATATTCAAACTTTTATCTATCGACCTTTTAATAAATTATCTGGTGGACAAAAGCAAAAATTATTGATTAGTATAGCTTTAGGACGTAATAGTGATATTTTTATTATGGATGAGCCGGCTGCTAACTTAGACCCTAAAGCACGGGAAATATTTTTAGAACTATTGCGAGCAAAACGGGCAATTACTCTTATCTCTAGTCATCGTTTAAACGAAATTACAACTTTGGTAAATCGAGTAATAGAGTTAGATATGGGTAAGGTTATTGTGGATAATAAAATATCAATTTGATGAGGTTTTTTAAATGAAATGGTTAAGTGTTTTAGTTTTATTAGTAATAGGCTGTACTGGAGGTCAAATCGGACCGGTAGAAATTACTTTGGATCGAGACAAATGTGATCGTTGTCAGATGACTATTAGTGATAAATACTACGCTGCTCAGGTGCGTGGTGGACCAAAAAATAAAGTTTTTCTTTTTGACGACATTGGTTGTGCAATGCATTGGTTAAATAAACAATCTTGGGGTGATAATGCCAAAATTTGGGTAGCTGACTATAAAACTGGTGATTTTTTAGATGCTAGCACTGCTCAATACGTTCCAGAACAGATTACACCAATGGATTTTGGATTTGGTGCAACTTCAGTTCCAACAGAAAAAAGTATAGATTTCAATACTCTTAAACCAAAATTATTTGCTAAAAAACATGGGCATTAGCCAATTTGGTAGAATAGATTAGCGAAGGTGCTGGACTCGTTGCAAGAGTGTTTGTCGGTAGGATTGAAATGTTAAAATTTAGGGTAGTTCTAAACTAAGTAGTGGTAAACCTATTAGGTTTTTTGAGGTCATCACTACATTATTTAAGACTACCAATGTTTTAACCCAATATTTCGCCTAAAACTTATCAAAACCTTTTGGAAAGTTCCGGTTTTTTAATAAAATTTAACATTTCAAGTCCACCGCTCCACAATCTCAACCTCTCTTCATTTGTTAAGATTGATAATTTACAAAAAAAATATTATACTGCATTTTCTTAATTTCACCCGTGTTTCAAAGTTAACCAAATGTCAAAATCCTTTCAACTTAAATCTCAATTCGAGCCAAAAGGTGATCAACCACAAGCTATTCAACAGCTATTGCAT
>JAUCGN010000401.1 GCA_030378125.1 Thiotrichales bacterium HSG1
AGATGTGTAAAGGAGACAGATCAAAAGCACCCATCAGTTTAGATCCACGTTTTGCAACCGATGCCACTTCTAGCAGAATAAATCGCTTATTGTATAGACGATTAGTTGATTTTGATAAAAACCTTCTCCCTACCCCAGATTTAGCTACTTGGCAACAGATAACTCCAACTCATTATCGTTTTAAACTTAATAACGAAGGACGTAAATTCCACAATGGTATGCGTATGACTGCCCACGATGTTAAGGCTACCTATGAATTTATCTTGGACGCTGACAATGCTTCTCCACATCACGGTTCTTTAAATTTAATTAGTCAAATTAATGTTCAAGATGATGATACAATTGACTTTATTTTGGACAAAGCTGACCTTTTATTTCCCGGACGTTTAGTTGTAGGAATATTACCAGCATTACTTATTAAAAAACAACATTCTTTCAATAAATTACCAATAGGAAGTGGTAAATTAAAGCTAATTGACTGGCCACAATCCGGTCATTTATTATTATCCAGACAATCAGATAAGCAAGTAATTGAATTTTTAGAAGTAAAAGACCCATTAGTGCGAGCTTTAAAGTTGGTACGAGGAGAGGTAGATATAATCCAAAATGACTTGTCGCCAGAGCTATTGACTTGGTTAGAACAACGCTCAGAAATTAAAATTGTTAAATCTCAAGGTAGTAATTTCAGTTATTTTGCTTTCAATATGCAAGATTCTGTCACTAAACAATTTGCAGTGCGAGAAGCAATTGCTTATGCGATTAACCGTAAAGAAATTATCCAATATGTATTGGGCAATGCGGCTAGACCGGCCAGTAGTTTTCTATTATCTTCTACCCATTGGGCAGGCCATCCGGGATTACCCTCCTACCAGTATAATCCAGATAAAGTTAAGGCTTTATTAAAACAAGTTGATATAGAAAAACCTTTAAAAATCAGTTATAAAACTTCTAATAATGCAGCTCGAATAAGGATTGCTACGGTTATTAAACAACAGTTATCTGAAGTTGGTATTGATATGGATTTGCGTACTTATGACTGGGGAACTTTTTATGGGGATGTGAAAGCTGGTCGTTTTCAAACTTATAGTTTGGCTTGGGTGGGGATTAAAATGCCAGATATTTTTCGTTATGTATTTCACAGTAGTTCTATACCAGCAAATGGTGGAGCGAATCGCGGATTATTGAATAGTCCTAGTATAGATAACTTAATTGAGAAGGCGGAACAGGCCGTTAGTTTAAAAAATGGGGCTGTTTTTTATCGTGCCTTACAACAGGAATTTTTCAAAGAGTTGCCTTATATTCCACTTTGGTATGAAGATCATGTGTTGGCTACTAATCAGAGGGTAAAGGGTTATAACTTAGCTGATGATGGTAATTATGATAGTTTAATATCGGCTCAAATAACTAATTAGTTTTAATATTAGACATCTTTCCTAAACAATAGTTCGGACAGTTTTGAAAGACACAAGTTCAATAGGCGTAAAGACTAATTGTTACAATATCTAATTAAATGCTACTCAGCTAAAAACCTGAGTTTGACTTAATTGAACTCAGTAAAATCAAACTGTTGCAAAGCCTCATTTTATAGCTGTAAAAACTGTCCTAAGTATTGAAGTACAGAAGATTATATATAA
>JAUCGN010000048.1 GCA_030378125.1 Thiotrichales bacterium HSG1
GACACTCGCTCTTTACGATAGCCGCATGGGGCGGTTTGATTCCAGCATCGGATTGCCGAAATCGAGAGGCCAACTCTCATCTTTAATACAGCATGAAAAACTTGTGCTTTTCTTCAGGACACACTAGGGATTAATGGATTGCGAACTTTGTACTTTTTGTTTGGGGGAAACCATGAAAAAAATATTTTTATTAATTAATATCTTATGTGTAGTTTGTTGGCAAAATGTTGTTTATGCGGATAATAAACCAATCCTACGGCTAGAAACTGGGATGCACACTGCCAAGATAACTAATATTGATGTCGATACGGCGGAACGGTTTTTAGTCACTGGTTCTGAGGATAAAACTGTGCGTCTTTGGTCTTTGCCGGAAGGTCAATTGATACGTACTTTCCGTCCACCAATTGGTCAGGGTCATGAAGGTAAAATTTTTGCAGTAGCGATTTCTCCTGATGGAAAAACTATTGCGGCGGGGGGATGGACCGGTTATGAATGGGATAAAGAAGTTGCTATTTACCTTTTTGACCGTGTAACCGGAGAATTAACTCAACGCATCACCACAGGACAGCCAAACGTAATCAATCATTTAGCCTATTCGCCAGATGGTCGCTATTTAGTTGCTAGTTTAGGAGCTAGAGAAGGTATTCATATTTATCACAGTTCAAACTATCACCAAATAGCCAAAGACACAGACTATGGTAGTGATAGCTATTGGGCCGAATTTGATTATACTGGCCGTTTAGTTAGCAGTTGTTGGGATGGTTATGTTCGCCTATATGACAAGAACTTTAATTTAATCAAACGTAAAGCACCGGAAGGTAATCGTCCTTTTGCAGTCCGTTTTTCACCGACTGGCGATAAAATTGCGATTGGTTTTGCTGATTCTACCCAAGTTAATGTATTATCAGGAAAAGATTTAAAATTATTGTATAGTCCCAATACACAAAATGTTAATAATGGTAGTCTGTTAAGTGTGGCTTGGTCACAAGATGGAGATACCTTGTATGCAGGAGGAAAGTATGATGAAGATGGTTTAAATCCAATTGTTAGCTGGTCAAAAGCTGGTAAAGGTTATCATCAAGCATGGGCAACTTCTCCAGATGTTATTATAGATATTCGGACATTAAAAACTGGTGCAGTTCTTTTTGGAGCTGGAGACCCATCTTTTGGGCTATTCACTAAACAAGGTAAAAAAACTTTGTATCGTGAAGCTGGTATTGCTGATTTTCGGAATGTATTTATTGATGATGGTTTTTTAATTTCTAAAACTGGTAATAAAGTACAATTTAAATACGGTTCAGACCTGTCAGGCCTATTTGCAGTGGATAAACGAATTTTGAAATTAAACTCATCACCACAATCAAACTTAATTAAACCAAATACTTCAAGTTTAAACATCACCAATTGGAAAAATACTTATCACCCCAAACTAAATGGCCAAGAACTTGCTCTTGAACAATATGAAACATCACGTAGTCTTGCCATTACCCCGGATGCTCAACATTTTCTATTAGGTGCAAGTTGGTCATTACGCTTGTTTGATAAAAATGGTCAGCAACAATGGCAACAACCAGTGCCGGGTACAGCTTGGGGAGTTAATATTTCTGGAGATGGCAAAGTAGCAATAGCAGCCTTTGGTGATGGCACAATTCGCTGGTATCGCCTAACCGATGGCGAAGAACTACTGGCTTTTTTCCCTCACAAAGACGGCAAACGCTGGGTTATCTGGACCCCACAAGGCTATTACGCTGCCTCTGCCAATGGTGACGAACTCATCGGCTGGCATATCAATCGTGGCCCAGATAAAGCCGCCGATTTTTACCCAGCAGCTCAATTCCGTGACCGCTATTACCGCCCCGATGTCATTAGCAAAGTCCTTGACACCCTTGACCCCGAACAAGCACTTGTCCAAGCTAATCAAGCCATAAAAAAACACCAAGCTGAACTTAAAATTCAACAAATATTACCACCAATAGTCAACATTATTTCACCGACAGACGGAGCCAATTTCTCCAGTTCAACCATCGAATTACGTTACCAGCTACGCAACCCTTCCAACGAAAAAATCACCAACTTAAAAATATTAATTGATGGCAATGAACAACGCGGCCCGGAAACAACTTTAGTCCACGATGCCACCAACAGTTTATCAATTTCAGTGCCGAAACGTGATATAGCCATCAGCCTGATAGCCGAAAATCGCTACGCTGCCTCCGTTCCATCCACCATTAATCTGAAATATGTCGGCAAAAAGCAAACATTCCGCATCCCAATCAAACTATATGTACTAGCCGTTGGTATCAGCGACTATGATAACGACAAACTTGATTTAAACTATGCAGCCAAAGATGCCAGAGACTTTGCCAAACTGCTTGAATCTCAAAAAGATTATGGCCTATACAGCGAAGTTGTGGTCAAATTGCTCACCGATGTGAATAGAGACCAAATCCTTGACGGCCTTGAATGGATTGAAAAACAAGTTACCCAACATGACGTAGCGATGGTATTCTTTGCCGGACATGGAGCCAACAATAATCAAGGCGACTATGTTTTTATGCCCCGTGATTTCGACCATAAACGAGTCAGACGCACCACATTACCCTATTACGAACTGAAAAGCACTATGGTTCGTTTAGCTGGCAAAAGACTATTATTTTTAGATACTTGTCACTCAGGCAATGTACTTGGTACTCGTAGAGGCATCGGAGATATTGACCAAATCGCCAATAGTTTATCCAGTGCCGAAAATGGAGTAGTCGTATTCGCAGCCTCCACTGGCAGCCAAACTTCCCAAGAGCATACCAAATGGCAAAACGGAGCATTCACCGAAGCCCTGCTCGAAGCTTTCAAACAAGCCGATTACACCAAAGATGGCAGTATCAGCATCAACGAACTTGACCTATACGTCTCCGATCAAGTAAAAAAACTAACCAACGGCGACCAAACTCCAACTACCTCAAAGCCGGAAACTGTCCCGGATTTTCCGGTTGTGGTGGTGCGTTAACTCGTAAGCTGCATATACTTGATTTATCTAATGCGAATTAAGGGTTGAAAAATTATCTTAAAAATCAAATTATTAAAATAATGTATTTTTTCTATTTTAAAAAATCAATTTTTTAACTTATTGTTTTTAGAAGATTCACAAATTTTAACCCTTAATTCGCATGTTTGATACAACAAAATACCTAACACCATTCTTGAGCCGCCGATAGGTCGGCCTCCAAGATTAAGTTAGAATTAATTTATGATTATTTGCTGTGCTTCCTTTCATCATTCTAGCCTATGAGCTTTTTCCAAAATTCCATAATACTCTCATTATTTACTATTCTATTTCCAAATTTTGTCAATTCTCCCCATTTATTTTCTCTAACAATAAATTTAGCCTCTCTAGAATATAACATTTTCTCCGATGGTTTTATACCAACTCTCCTTAAGTCTAATCTATCTGCATCCCAACATGTACCAATTGTTTTATCTTTAACAGTTTCAACAACTCTTTTGTTATGATATTGACAGGCATAATACAATAACTCGAATTTTTCTTCTGATAATTCATATTCTTTATTTAACAATGACTTTGCATATTCTGCTCCTCTAACTCCATGTTCAGCATCACGCCCGTCGTTGAGTCTCATACTATCATGAAATATGGCAAACAGTCTTATCACATCTTCATCTGCATCATTTAATTGACATATATATAAGCCATTTCGTTCTACTCTAGACCAGTGTTTTGGTCCATGAATATGTGAATTAATCCTATTTGGATTTGAGATCACAATTTTCCAAAGATTATTGAAATTTATCTTTGAATATTTCATATGTAACGCTGTATGTAATTTTAACGATAATCCAACTAACACCATTCTTGAGCCGCCGATAGGTCGGGAGCAAGACCAAGTTAGAATTTTTTGTTGTTGTATTTAAGTTTGATTTATTTGAGTTCCATATTCCATTAGTTCTTTATCTTTTTCTAGTAATATATTAACTATATAATTCATATCGGTATTCTTTGCTTGAGATAATTTCTTTATAAATTCAGCTATTTCAGGCTCAAGATAAATTGGTAAATTAAAATCTGCATCAGGATGGTAAAATTTTCCTCTTTCACCTTTTGAAAAATCATATTCTTCTTTCATTTTATTAACCTTCATATTGTTTGCATTCAAAATTAGTAGCTTTTCTTGCAGATATTACCCTAATTTTACATAAGGATTTATTGATATTGTTAAATGTATGGACTATTGATAGTAATACTCCATTGTTGTCTAGTCCTATGGTAACCCATCTTTCTTCATACTCGCTATGTTCTTCATCAACTATTGATAATGCATTAGAATCACGAAATATTGTAGCCGCACGTTCAAAATTGATTTTATGCTTATGAATATTTGTTTTTGCTTTTTTTGCATCCCATTCAAAATTATATTGCATTTTTGTCATATATAGTCAAAGTTTCATTGCTTCCTTTTATTTGTACTACCTAACACTTTTCTTCAGCCGCCAAAGGTCGGCCTCCAAAATTTAGTTAGAATTAATTTTACTCTGACCCCAATTATTACTGTGACCCCAATTATTACTGTTCACTGCGTGGAGTTATCAATAATGTCATCAGGCTCGCAGCCATTTCTCCGTCTCCTAGCAAAACAAAACCCCATTTTGGAATGGCCTGTAAAAGCCAAACAAAAAATGAACTAACGATTACTTTTTTGCCTAATGACAATTTTATATACCACAAATGCAGTTTTGATATTCGTTTACCAAACATGTTTTATATCTTTCCTAAATCTAACACTTATGTTAAGCGGCACGAGACACGGATGTAAAGTGTCCGCTTCAACGACTGGTTATCCTGAGTGTAGTCCGACCGTAGCAACTTAGAGAAACGGTTTATCAAGATAACACCATTCTTGAGCCGCCGATAGGTCGGTGAGCAAGAGTAAGTTAGAATTAACTTTACTCTAACTCTTTGTTTTTTCAATTTTTTATTTCATACATCTTTTTGGTAAATATTCAATATATGGAGTGCAATTTGGTTCTACAGATTGAACATCAGATTGTTTACAACTCCAATCACCCTTGACGTTTGTAAAACCAATTTTACCCAAATCATCTACTAAATTGAAACAAAGTGTCGGACCTGTTGTTGTAGTACGGCTGTATACTACCTCTTTAACATAAACAGAAGATGTAAACCCTGAAGCCTCAAAAGTTTGAGGATATTCACCCATGTCTACACGATACACACCAAGTTCAGTTTTAATTTGAGCAAAAGACAACATTACTTCAGACAACAATATTTTGACATCATTGTTAAGTGGTAATATTTTGCAGTAATAAGCAGGAATCACAACAGCAGTTAAAATAGCAATAACCATCACCACCATCATCACTTTACAACATCGTTCAATTTTCATGGCACTTAAATTTCCCTTAAATGTTTGTTGAGTTACTAACACCGTTCTTGAGCCGCCGATAGGTCAGCCTCCAAGATAAGGTCCATAGCACTATCGCTTATGCACCTTACCGCATTGTTTGTCTAAAGATTTATTCTTTGCTATTTTCATTGATAAATCAATGGGAAATAAAATCGTATCTAATGCAAATGAAAAAGGAAAATCAATTGCCGCCAGTGGCTTAATTATGAGACTCAGGTCAATGATATGAGGATGTTTTGGTGAAGAAGTTGTGAGCCAGAGATAATCTTCTCTAACACCTGGATAGATTGATGGATACTTGGCAGCATCATTAAGTATAAGTCCTCCTGATCTAACATTTATACTAGAACAAGATGTCATAAAAAATAAGCAGGTCAAAATTAATAATATCTTCATTATTTTTATTTCTCCATAACGGCTAGCATAGTTACAATTACGAGTGAAACGAGCCAAAATTATGTAGTAGGCTTATTACTTTTAAATCTAACACCATTCTTGAGCCGCCGAAAGTCGGCCTCCAAGACCAAGTTAGAATTGTTTCATATGCTATCAAAGTTAAACACTTTGACGATTTGATTCTGCAAATTTATGTAAGATACCAGCTACAAATGTTTGATATGAAATACCTTCCGATAATGCAAGTTTTTGAATTACAAAAAAATCACGATTGGCAATATAAATATTTATTTTTTTATCTTGTTTTAAAGTGTTAACAGCATATTTTTTATGTTTTTCTATTTCTTCTATTGCATTTGGAATTGGATGTATATTCTCAGATTCGAAAGCATCAAAAATTTCTTGTTCTTCTTGAGTAAATGTATATTTAGCCATGATTATCCTCCAATATATATTTTCGTTGCTTTACGGCTAGGTATGATTGTTTTCAGAAAAATTTCATCTTCTGATTCTACATATGGAACTAGATAAGCATAATTGTTGACAGCCACAACAGAAATTAACTGAGTTGGGTAACGTACATTATTTGGATGTGGATATACGTCTAATTCATCACCATTACTTATATGAAATACAATTTCTTCAAAAGAAATACCTCTTTCTTTCTTCAAAATTTCATTCTTTTCTTGGTTCCAATTATAAGTTTTCATACATTATAAATAATTGTACTATCTGTATTTAAACCTAACACCATTCTTGAGCCGCCGATAGGTCGGGAGCAAGACAAAGTTAGCACATTTTTAGGTTTAATTTGGGCCAGATTTAATTCGAGCCTGACCCCTTTTTTAATTGAGGAACAAGCAACCGCACTAAAGGTGCCGCATCACCTAAGTTAGTTTGCTTCATTTTATAGTGAACTTTCTTATGTCCATTACACAATGAAGCTAAAGGTTCTAAAGTGAGGCTAACGGTACTCAACCAACCACCAAATGAATAAGCAGCTAATATATCAATAACTGTTCCGCTACTTAATTGACAAGCTTGTTTTTCAAGGTTTCTGTCTAAATACAAAGTCACATCATCAAAAATGGCAAAAACACTCTTTGTCGATTTTGAATCACAGCTTGATTTAAATAGACGATCATTGCTGCCTAAATAAGGAATTGTAATAGCTCCTTGATCTGTTAAATAGACAAAAGTTGTAGGTAAAAAAGAATTCTTTTTCTTTTTTGTTCCGATCAAAAGTTGATCCCCCTTTTTTATATCTATTTTCCATCCACTTATACTATCTTGATAAGAGTAATTATCTTCAAATGTTGCGATACAATAATTTTTCCAGTTGCTTGGTATTTCTATTGCACGAGCAGTGTATTCAGCAGGACATACCTGTTCAGACCGATAAAGACTTCCGTCTTCATCAATACATGAATACATCTTTTCTTCTGCAAACACGGATGAAAATAATAATAACCCGATCAATGATAAATTTACCTTTAGAGTGTATCTCATTTAAATATTTCCATGATTATGTTTTATGAACACTACCTAACACCATTCTTGAGCCGCCAAAGGTCGGCCTCCAAGATTAAGTTAGAACTATATCTAATATCCTAAATTATATCAACTTCACTTTGAACAAGATTTAACGGATTAAAAGATGGACAGGATTAAATCCAAACTGATAACCAAACTAACACCCCTCTTCACCCGCCAAAAGTCGGGTGCAAGGGCAAGTTAGAACTTATTTAAGAGTGCCTCTTTCAGCATCGAAGTAAAAGTTTTTAGCAGTATCATTCTTTTTAAACTTCTTCAAATACTCTGTTTTTACAAAATCAAATTTCATGGCTTTCAAAGGTGCAACAAATATCTCGTTAGGATTATCAGGAGTTCCACCAACCCCAATAATTATAAATACTGGTACATTTTTATCAGTGGCATAATTGTTATATCGTTCCACTTGTATTTTCTTAGCCCAATTAATACCACCTTTATAATAGTTTTGTCGCCATTTACACTCCACTGCAAATATATGTTTGATATTTTTTAAGCGAAATTCAAACTCTAAATCAGGATTTTTATTGGACTCGGCATATCTACCGTTTGTCCCTTTATCACTACGCCATTCCTTAAGTGTAAAATACCGTTTATCAAATTTGTTTACAATTAATTGTTCAAATTTATCACCTTTTTCTTTGGCTGTATTTTGTACACTTTCTTTTTTATATGACGAAAAACCTAACCATTTAAAAATAATATTTAGTAAATTCATGGTTTTTTCTTACGTAACATCTCCACTAACGCACATGTTAAACGGCACTAGACAAGGATGTAAAGTGTCCGCTTCAACGCCAAGTTATCCTGAGTGTAGCCCACCCGCAGCGACTTGGAGAAGTGTAGCAAGGACGGAACGGTTCATCAGGATAACACCCATGTTAAACGGCACTAGACAAGGATGTAAAGTGTCCGATTCAACGACTGGTTATCCTGAGTGTAGTCCGACCGTAGCGACTTGGAGAAACGTAGCAAGGACGGAACGTTTCATCAGGATAACACCGCTCTTCTCCCGCGCGGCTTTTTGCGTCGGGAGCAAGGCTAAGTTAGAATTAATTTCACTTTGACCACAATTATCTTAAGAGGTATATCTGGAATGATTTGTTATGTGATTTCAAGTAAAATGCTAGGATTTTTGTCTATCACTCCTTTGATAATCATATTTTTTAGGTCATCATGAACTATAAACCACATTGGATTACCAAATGTTTTAGGATAGCCCTTATCTTCTTCATCACTTCCATTCCAACGCATGGCAATTACTTTATTTTTATTTTTCCAAATTCCATACGCTACTGAAAAACTGCCATTATCAAACAATACTTTTTTAACTTTAAAGTTTCCTGGATTAACATCTGTTGGCTTTGGCATAATATTCTTCTTTTTTACAAATTATAAATACATTCACCTAACACCATTCTTGAGCCGCCGATAGGTCGGCCTCTAAGATAAAGTTAGAACCATATAAAATAA
Source organism: Thiotrichales bacterium HSG1 (assembly GCA_030378125.1). GTDB lineage: Bacteria > Pseudomonadota > Gammaproteobacteria > Beggiatoales > Beggiatoaceae > DRQV01. The sequence goes on from JAUCGN010000048.1 coordinate 8,859, forward strand.
TCTTAAAATTACCTTCCATCAACTTCATTTTGAACTATCAAATTCAGATAAACAGTTTACAGCTAACAGACAGTACAAGAGAATTGAAAATAACTTAAGAACTATTAACCCAACTAACACCATTCTTGAGCCGCCGATAGGTCGGCTCCAAGACCAAGTTAGAGTTGCACATTGTAAACACGCCAATATTTCCAGTTCCTGTATGCAGGTCTTGTGATAACCCAAACAGACCACCCGAAACCAAGAAACAAGATTAAGCCTGCAAGCACTTTCACAGCTAATGATTCTATGAATATACCACCTAAAAATATTACCAGCGGCAAAGTTCCCCACTGGATCAATACCTCATCAAATGGATGCACATTAATTATAAGCGGTGTTCCACACTCAGGACAAACAGCAATGCGTTTCCTAATTGTCTTGTTTATTGGCAATGGTATTGTAAAAAGAGCATCACCTATACCTTTCATCGGCATATAGCGATTTTTCAAATTTGTTTTACAATTAGGACAATGATAATTCATAGACAACTCTAACCACTATGTTAAGCGGCACTAGACAAGGATGTAAAGTGTCCGCTTCAACGCCAAGTTATCCTGAGTGTAGCCCGACCGTAGCGACTTGGAGAAGCGTAGCAAGGGCGGAACGTTTCATCAGGATAACACACTGCTTCACCAGCCGTATAGGTCTGGTGCAAGAGCTAGTTAGCAGGCTCGCAATGTGTAAACGAGTCGACCTACTAACCCCTATGTTAAGCGGCACTAGACAAGGATGTAAAGTGTCCGCTTTAACGACTGGTTATCCTGAGTGTAGCCCGACCGTAGCGACTTGGAGAAGCGTAGCAAGGGCGAAACGTTTCATCAGGATAACACCATTCTTGAGCCGCCGATAGGTCGGTCTCTAAGATTAAGTTAGAACCATATCAAATAATCCTAAAATTACCTTCTATCAACTTCATTTTGAACTATCAAATTCAGATAAACAGTTTACAGCTAACAGACAGTACAAGAGAATTGAAAATAACTTAAGAACTATAACCCGACTAACACCGTTCTTCTCCCGCCAAAGGTCGGAGAGCAAGGGTAAGTTAGAATTTATTGGACAATCCTAAAATTACGTTCCATCAATTTCACTTTAGAGCCATCAAATGTAGATAAATAGTTTGCAGTAAATATATAGTACAAGTTAAATAGTTGATATTAAAAATAATTAAGAACTATTAACCCAATTCACGTTGACACGATTGTTATGTTCTTCATGCTTTACAATTTTCCACTAAAGAATATAGTTGCTCAGTTGAGCATATTCCAAAAATAGCATTTTCAGAAGATCGATATTCTTTCCATGCCTTTCTATTTTCATTAAGACTATTATTCAATAAATTTACAATTTTTTTGTCAAATTCAAAATCTACATAAATACCATCTTTTCTATATAAAGATAGAAGTAATTTCTTCTGATTATGTTCAATTTTTATAGGCTGTTCTAATATAGTAGATAGGAAATTATCTACACTAAAAAATCTTGTTACATTATTAGTTGCTTTTATATTTACAAAAGTTTGATTATGATATTTTGATA
>JAUCGN010000402.1 GCA_030378125.1 Thiotrichales bacterium HSG1
TCTGTCCCCAAGGCAATAAATAACCAAGGAAAGATTCCGCCATCAAACAGACATAGATAAACATCCCAATGATCCAAATCAATTCACGAGGTTTTCTGTATGAACCGTATAATAAAGCACGGAACATGTGCAGATAGACGGCAATAAAAAAGAAAGAAGCACCAGTTGAATGCAAATAACGAATCAACCAACCGTATTCAACATCACGCATGATATATTCAACGGAAGCAAATGCTAATTCAGCATCAGGTTTGTAGTTAGTGGCTAAGAAAATTCCAGTAATTATCTGCAACACCAACATCATAAGAGCTAGTGAGCCAAAATAGTACCAAAAATTGAAATTTTTGGGTGCATAATACTTTGCCAGATGGTCATTCCACATCTTTGTCAGAGGGAAACGTGTATCCACCCAGTCTAAACCAGCAGTTAATATTTTAGCCATTAAGCGGTTCCTCCTTGATCAACACCGATCAAAATTCGGCTATCATTGACATAAGTATGAGGCGGGACAACTAAATTGGTTGGTGCTGGCAGACCAGCATAAATGCGACCAGCCAAATCAAATTTGGAACCATGACAAGGACAGAAAAAACCACCTTTCCAGTCTGGATCGATTTTAGCACCTGCTGGATCATCTGCTTTAACATGAGTTGGTGAACAACCCAAATGAGTACAAAGACCAACGACTACTAAATATTCAGGTTTAACTGCCCTACTTGGATTTTTAGCATACTCTGGTTGTTGTTCAACATCAGAATTAGGGTCTCTCAACTTAACATCAAGAGCTTTTAAGTCTGCTAAATTTTTTTCAGTTCTTCTAACTACCCAAACTGGCTTACCACGCCATTCAACAATAACTTTTTCGCCGGGTTCAAGTTTACTAATATCAACTTCAACTGGAGCTCCAGCTGCTCGTGCTTTTGCACTCGGCTTGAGGGACATGACAAATGGAACTGCTACAAAGCCGGCTCCAACTGCCCCAACCACCGATGTCGCCGCAATTAAAAATCGGCGTTTACCTTTATCATCTATGCCTTCAGTCATTTCAAAAGACCTTACCTGTAATGATTATCCTTGAAAACTATTTGCTAGAATTATCAAATATTCTCAATATTTTAAGATGTTTTGATAATATCTAAACCAAGAAACAACTTGTTTAAGTTAGGAACGTACATAAAATCTATTTGATAAATAGACCTGATTGGTTTTGGAAACATATCAGGTCTTTATTTCATATACGTTTCTAAACAAATATTTTAAAAAATTGATTAAGATTCAATTCTTGACTATTTTAGTGAAAAAATGTACAATTTTCCCATTAAGAGTATTGAATATTCTAACCATGATAACATACTTCTTTAGTTAAGGCCAATGAGGTGTTATGGCATGGTATAACACATGACCATTAGAATGTATAATATATTAATATAATTAATAATTTCTAACTAACACTACCAAATTTGAAGATGAGTAAAAAGAAAAAATCCTCCTCACCCGTGTTGTCTTCACAACAAGCTGAACAATTTTTAGCTAAAGGTAAATATAGGGAAGCAACTGATATTTATAAAAAACTTCTGAAAACAGAACAGAAGCAAGAATGGCAAGATGGGCTGGCTAAAGCAT
>JAUCGN010000403.1 GCA_030378125.1 Thiotrichales bacterium HSG1
AGTAACTGAAATGCTAGGGCCATCACCTCAACAAGCCAAGGTTTTATTTGACTTAGCAATGATGGGCGATCTTGACGGTATTGTAGAAAAATTAGAGCAATTTGAGCAAGATGATAGTAAACTAACTCCATTCGCTAATCATGTCCGTGAATTAGCAAATGATTTTAAAGAAGAACAAATTTGTGATTTAATTGAACAGCATGTTATATCCGTCAAATAAACCTGATAAGTCTTTGTTAAATTTTAGAAAGATTTAGAGTCCTAAGATTGAGATTAGTTTTTGAATGTTATATTCATTATTTACGGATACAGTATCTAAGATTTAACGCCTTTAAATTAACTTATTACCTTAAATAAACATGAGCGATACCATATTAATTGTTGATGATGTTCCTGCCAATACTAGTGTTTTAACTAATTTTTTAAAAATAGTTGGGTTTAAAATATTAATTGCCCAAAATGGGAAGCGAGCTATCCAAAAAGTTGAACATGCTAATCCAGATTTAATTTTGATGGATGTGATGATGCCAGAAATGGATGGTTTTGAAGCTTGTAGGATTTTAAAATCTCAAGATAATACCAAAGAGATTCCTATTATCTTCATGACTGCATTGGCGGATACAGTTGATAAGGTTAAAGGTTTTAAATTAGGTGCTGCTGATTATGTCACTAAGCCAATTCAACATGAAGAGGTATTAGCTAGAATTAATGCTCATCTCAATGTATATAAGCTCCAACGAAATTTGCAAGTATGCAATGCTCAACTAGATGCTTTTGCCCGTACAGTTGCTCATGATCTAAAAAATCCATTAAATACAGTGGTTGGTTATGCCGATGAATTGGTAGAAGTTTGTACAGAAGATAATTTATTGGATAGTGATTTACGTTCTCAGCTTAATTTAGTAGCTAAAGCTGGTCATAAAATGGAAGATATTATCAATTCATTATTGCTATTCGCTCGAACTACTAAAGAAGAAGCCATAGAAAAACAATCATTAAACATGGCTGAGATTATCCAACAAGTTCAGGAACGGTTAGTTTACACAATAGAAAGTTCTAAAGCTAAAATCACTGTATCAAATAAATTTCCTGCTATCAATAGTTATGCTCCTTGGGTAGAAGAAATTTGGGCCAATTATATTAGTAATGGTTTAAAATATGGTGGTTCTCCTCCGCAGTTGGAGTTAGGAGCTGACATATTACAAGATGAGAATATAATCCGTTTTTGGGTACAAGACAACGGTCCTGGCTTGTCAGAAGAAGCTCAGACTAAATTATTCACTCCTTTTACTCGCTTACATCAAGAACGTGCTGAAGGTCATGGCTTAGGTTTGTCTATAGTTCAACAAATAGCAGAACGACTGGGAGGACAGGTTGGTTTAGATAGTCAAGTTGGTCAAGGTAGTAGGTTTTATTTTACGTTACCAATGACGTGATGCGGTAGTCCTGAACAAAGATGCATAACTTTAGGATATTTATGATAATTTAATAAATTATATCTTGATAAATTTAATTTGTTTATGACTCCCATACTGTCAACATAGTTGAATTCTACTATCTGCTAGTAGCTCAGGTGAGAAGTTAGCTTTTGCAACTTGTAAAAAATGACAAATAAACTACAT
>JAUCGN010000404.1 GCA_030378125.1 Thiotrichales bacterium HSG1
AATCCAAAATTCTCAGCTAACACATGGATATGAGTCGTTGCATGTATTAATTGTAGACGATGATCCAATTAATCTACAGGTATTAGAAAATCAGCTACGTATAGAAAAATACGCAATTACTAGAGCTAATAACGGTCAAGAAGCATTAGATGCTGTGAATAGTGGTACATCATTTGCGATAATTTTATTAGACATAATGATGCCTAAAATGTCTGGGTTTGAAGTATGTCGAATAATTCGTGAAACCCATCCACCAAATCTATTACCGATTATAATGCTAACTGCTAACAATCAGGTATCAGATTTAGTTGAAGGTATGCAGTCTGGAGCTAATGATTATCTTACTCCACCTTTTTCTAAAGGAGAGTTAATTACAAGAATCAGAACCCATGTACAATTATCATTGGTAAACATCGCTTATAGCAATTTTGTGCCATTAGAGTTTCTAAAATTATTGGAAAAAGATAGCATTGTTGACGTTCGACTTGGAGATCATGTCCAGAAAAAAATGACAGTATTGTTTGCAGATATTCGTTCATTTACTACCTTATCAGAAAGCATGTCACCAAAAGAAAATTTTGAATTTATCAATGATTATTTGGGTAGAGTCAGTCCCATAATTCGTAAATATAATGGATTTATTGATAAATATATTGGTGATGCTATCATGGCATTATTTCCGGAAAAAGTTAATGACGCAGTGCAGGCTTCGATAGAGATTCATAGACAACTAATTTTATTTAATCAAGAGAGAAAACAACAATCCAAACAACAAATTAACATTGGTATTGGTTTACACATTGGTAGTTTAATGCTGGGTACTATAGGAGAAACAAAACGTATGGAAGGTACGGTTATTTCTGATGCTGTAAATTTAGCTTCCCGCTTAGAAGGATTAACCAAACTATATGGAGCATCTACCCTCATAAGTGGTGAAGTATTGGATGGATTACCAAATTTGGAACAATATAACTACCGGTTTCTTGGTAAAGTTAGAGTAAAAGGTAAACAAGCTCCGGTAAAAGTTTTAGAAATTATTGACTCAGAATCAAATAAAATTAGAGATAAAAAAATTGCACTTAAACCACAGTTTGAACAAGCAATTGTAGCCTATTATGATAAACAGTTTGAACAAGCTATTGAATATTTTCAAGACATTTTGTCAGAATTACCACAAGATAAGGCAGCAATTTTTTACTTAGAGCGTTGCAAACATTACTTTGAAAAAGGACCACCCACAGGTTGGGAAGGAATTGAAGCACTTGATAAGAAATAACTATTAATGTTACAATTTTATTAAAGTCGAAAGGGTTTTTAGAAAAATCATATTTAGAATTATTCTTTTAGAGCATTTGTTAACTGTTTAACAACAACAGAGGTATATTACTTTGCAATATAAACAATACATTCTCATTTTGAGCTTAATATTATTATCTTTAAGCCAACAAACATTGGCAGTAACTGGTGAAAGACAGGAACGACCAACCGCAGAATTATTACCCGAATCAGAACCAGTATTAGAATCATTACCATTGCCTGAATTACCAGCTATTTCACAAGATGAAAAACAATTATCTTCTATGGCTTACATTGAGGTTAAACAATTTCAGTTTGAAGGCAA
>JAUCGN010000405.1 GCA_030378125.1 Thiotrichales bacterium HSG1
ATTAGATAATCAAAAACGGTCGCGATTGGCCCAAGTTGGATTAGCTGGATTATGGTTCATATAATCGTTCCATAACACCTCTGCAATATCAGCCATACCCATTGGGGCACCCGGATGACCAGAATTGGCTTTTTGGACTGCGTCCATACTTAAAGCACGAATTGCATTAGCTAGTTCTTTACGTGAAGGCATTTACTGCTCCTATAGTTTAAAATATTAAGAGAATGAATGTAGAATTTTGTAGGTATTTAATTTTTATTAAACACTATCAGATATGGGTTAGTATATAAGTAAACACTTATTAAGTAAACTGGGATTTACCAATCATGGACATGCTAAAGTTTTTTATATCATAAGTCAATTTAAAATCTAACCACCAACGTTATTGACTTAACGCAATAAATCCAACTAATACTGTTAAATCTATTTTATTTAAACTTACTTTAATTTCCAAACGCCGTAATTCACTATCAACTGTGTTAGATATTTTTAATGACCAATGCCATTTACGTTCTGCCATTTTGGCTACCCCTTTTTTGGTTCCTATATTTGGCCACTCTCCACGCACTTGAATTTCTGTCAATATGTTCATCGCTACCCAATGGGCGAGAGTTTTATCACGCAAATAACTAGCATTTTTAGCATTTTCAGACATTACTTTTATTATTGCCGACATGGCAATTGCTAAAATCGCTAATGCTACTAAAACTTCTAACAATGTGAAACCTTTATGGTGATTCATCAGTCAATATGGAGATTTCTCCAATCATATTTCCAGTTAATCGATGAGTTAATTCGTTAGCAGTGAATATTACTTCAAATGGAATAAATTCACCACTGGACAATATTAACAACATGTTTTGACAAGTTTTATTTGAAAGCATAGGTTCACCATCCAAGTAAATTTTAGTTTCGATTCCGACTGGTAAAATTCTTGGTTTAAATACACCATCAGTAATAGTTCTACATTTTGTACATGTGGTGATTTCATCTTGCAATTCACAAAAACGATAACCATCTGTATCAAAATGAACTCCTATTTCTTTAGATTGTATAATAGATTCTTGACTGGCCAATTCCAATAAATAAGCTAACCTTTGAGTTTCTTGTTTTAATTTTTGAGATAGATTACCATCACCAATAGATAATGTAGCAAAACCCAATATTATACCAATGATAACTATGACAACCATAATCTCTATCAGAGTAAAACCATTGTTATTCATGGAATTTATATTTTTCCAACTTGGTTAGGTTTTGACTATATTTCACACGGGTATAAACTGATTTTGGAGTCCAAATTTTAATTTAAAAATTGCCAAGATAAATCTTGGACTCCTTATAAAAATTTATGCCCGTGTGCAGTATAAATGCAAGAATAGGTTTGATACTCTATAGTAACTATGGAGTTGTTGATATGTAATACTGTCCAAACTATTTTTAAAATAGGCAATTTTTGTAGAACCAACTTTTGAAACTAAAAACCTCTAATCCTTTAAGCATCCAAATTAGCCACTGACAAAGCATTTTCCTCAATGAACTTACGTCTTGGTTCCACATGCTCTCCCATCAAAGTAGTAAAAATTTCATCACTAATAACAGCATCTTCCACTTGAACCTG
>JAUCGN010000406.1 GCA_030378125.1 Thiotrichales bacterium HSG1
TTTCAACAATAGCTTTAGCATCTCCTATATTATGGGAATATGTGTTACATGGGTATCAAAGAGAGAGAATTTTGACTTTTCTAAATCCAGAAAGAGAACCTTTGGGAGCCGGTTATCACATTATCCAATCAAAAATTGCTATTGGTTCCGGAGGTTTTTCTGGCAAAGGTTGGTTAAACGGTACTCAAGCTCATCTTCAATTTTTACCAGAACGTTCCACTGATTTTATCTTTGCCGTGTATAGCGAAGAATTAGGACTTTTGGGAGTGTTGATACTACTTATGGTCTATTTTTTCGTTTTGTCTCGGGGAATGTATATTGCCCTTAAAGCCCAAGATAGTTTTGCCCGTTTATTAGCTGGAAGTTTAACTTTAACATTTTTTGTCTATATATTTGTAAATATGGGCATGGTTTCAGGTTTACTGCCAGTAGTTGGTTTACCTTTACCATTGATTAGTTATGGTGGAACTTCATTAGTTACAATGATGGCTGGATTCGGGTTAATTATGGCAATCCATACACATCGCCGTTTATTATCTGATTAACTTTTAAGATATATTTCACACTAGTATAAACTGATTTTGGAGTCCAAATTTTAATTTAACGATTGCTAAGATAAATCTTGGACTCATTTAATAATCTAAATTATGCCTGTATGCAATATAATTCCAAAAAACCTTTCATGTTTCAAATTTTCAATCTCGTCTCAATCGATCTGATACTGCTATAGGAGTTGGGTAGTTTAATACAATAAAATAAGAAGATGCAACGAAAGTAATAATGGTTGCGGCCTGAATTAAATAAGAGGCTTGATGGCTAATAACGTTATTATTTAACGCAACCACGGCAATTAATAATGAAAACTCACTGATTTGTCCTAGTCGTACTCCCATTTCCAAAGATAAATCAGCATCCTCTTTTACTCTGACCATTAGCAATTTAAATAGAAAAGGTTTAACTAAAAGCATGACTCCAGCCAGCACTACTGCTGGGATTAAAACTGTATAAAGGGTTACTAGCTCCAACCCAGCTCCTAAAGTAAAGAAAAATATTACCAAGAAAAAATCTCGTAGTGGTTTTAAACTTTCTGCAATGAATAATGCAATTGGACTACTTGCTAACACAACACCACCAATAAATGCCCCAATTTCATAAGACAGTCCCATTACAGAAGCCAATTCCGCCATTCCTAAACACCAACCTATGGTTACCAAAAAGATGTATTCTTGAATTTGTGCAAATTTAGCAATAATTTTAATTAAAATATAACGTTCAAATAAAATGGCAAAACCGATTAAGATTGGTAAAGCTATAACTGATAAACCCACACTTATCAATGGTGAACTGCCACTATTCCAGCCTTGAACTATTAATAAAATTATTATGGCAAATAGGTCTTGTAACAATAAAATGCTTACCATTATTTCCCCAGCATGCCGATGGTGTAGAACTGTGGTTGGTAAAAGTTTTAAGCCAATTATAGTACTGGAAAACATCATGGCAGACCCAATAAGTACACTTTCCCATATGGCAAATTTGAACATTAGACTGATGCTAAATCCAAATAACATAAACAATAATGAAGTTACTACCGTTATCAGCGTGGTTTTACGCA
>JAUCGN010000407.1 GCA_030378125.1 Thiotrichales bacterium HSG1
ATCTGATGAAAGTTAGTAACCCTATACTCAAAACCACAAAAATAATTTATGCAAAAAACTCCTGATTTTGATGGTAGTGAAATATGGACTATTCGTACTACTTTGAAAGAACGTTATGGGCAGCATATAGAAGTTCAACTTGCTGATACTCAAGTAAAAATAGGTTCTGATAGCTTATGGTGTCCAACTGTATACTGGTATGTTGAACCGGTGCATTTTGTGATTTTTAAAACTGGTTTAGGTCATTACCGTTGTCATTTTTTTTATAATGAAAATGAACAATATGGAACTGGTATTGAGGAATTTGATAACATAAGTGAATGTATAGTTACTTTACTGCAAGTTGAACAAAAACATAATGATACTTAGCTAAAATATATTAAAACTTATTTTGAAAAGCCATAATTGTTTGCGTAATGCCTAGTTAAGAATAATGAAAATCAAACTAAATCAATTAAAAAATAATATTTCTTTTTTGCCTTGGTTAATATTGCATTAAGTAAAGGTGGATGTCCCCAGCCTGATTGGGTAAATAATGCTATTACTGGTTCTTTTGAAAGACTATCAAAGAATTCATTAATATATTCTATAAAAATAGTTTCTGGTAAATCCAGATGTTCTTCAAAACCAGCTGTTTTTAAAAATAAATATTTTTCTTCATCACTTAATCGAAGAAAATCAGCACATACCACTAAAATACGATAATTTTTATTATTTATTTCTGGAACAACAACAGTTCTTTTTTTATAGATACTATCTTTACCACTTTTTCCATCACGCCATTTGTTGATAGATTCACTAGTGATAGTTATTTTTTCGGATTTAAGAGTATGATTAATGCGTTCAGCAACACTACTAGCAGTTGCATTAATACGATCCATATATTTCCATAATAATTCTGCAAAAGTAGAAGTAATTTCACCTACAATTAACCCTTTTTGAGGTGGATTATCATTTTTAGGTTTCTCATGAACAGTTAGAATTAAGGAATATTTTCCCTCAGAAATTTTACCTTTAGTATCGACTCTAAATGTTCCATATTTACTAACTTCAATATTAGCTTGAATTTTCTGCATTTTTCTATTCCAATATTACGTGTAAATAGTATATAACATTTCCTTGTTGGAAAAAGTTTGTTTTTTAAAAGATGAATCAAAAAATGCTTGAAGATTTATCAGGTCACTTGATATTTCTTCAAGCTAATATTCAGATCAGCTCCAATAATAAAAGTTAGATAAGAGGTCAATCGTTCTATAATTTCTTTAAATCATAAAACTTATGGTTTAAATGTATAAATACCATTCAATGGAGGTAGTTAAAACATTATGAAATTATTGAAATTAAGTTTTATCCTAAGCTTATTACTATTTGAAGCCTGCACTAATATGCCACCTGTAGGCAATCTATGCAAAACCAAACTAACGACTGATTATCACACTGTTGTTGAAAATGAAACTGCTTTAGCTAACTGTAATGGGTTAAAACCTCCTCATACGCCAAAAGTAGGGCAACAGTTAAAAATAAAATGCTCATCTGAGTTATCAGAAAATCGCATTTCTCATGTAATTGTTAAAGGTGATAATTTGTATAGGATATCAAAAAGATACAGA
>JAUCGN010000408.1 GCA_030378125.1 Thiotrichales bacterium HSG1
GTGGTTTAGATATAGGAGTTTTAATAACTGACCACAATGTACGTGAGACTTTAGATATATGTTCTAGGGCTTACATTGTAAATGAAGGAACTTTGATTGCAGAAGGAACTCCAGAACATATCTTACAAAATGAACATGTTAAGGAAGTTTATCTAGGTCACAATTTTAAGTTGTAAATTCAGATTGATATGGATATTTGCTAAAGTCATGAAACAAAGTCTTCAATTACGTCTTGGTCAACAAATCACCATGACACCACAACTGCAACAGGCAATTCGATTATTGCAGTTATCTACCCTAGAATTACAACTAGAAGTACAACAAGTATTAGAATCTAATATAATGTTAGAATCTACTGAATATGAAGATGACCAAGACGACCATAATGAGCAAGCTGATGAAACTGAAGATTCAGAAGTTAGTGATACCCTTGCTGATGATATTCCCACTGAATTAGAAGTTGATAGTGATTGGGATGATATTTATGATAATAACATTCCTAATCTAGCATCAAATAATCAAGAAGATATTAATGGGAAAGATTTTTTACTAGAACAAAGCAGTGATTCTGAAACTTTACGAGAACATTTGTATTGGCAATTAGGTTTAACCCCATTTATTGAGTTAGAACATGCCATAGCAGTAGCGATTATTGACGGTATAGATGACGATGGATATTTGCAGGCCTCATTTGAAGATATATCTCAAAGTTTAGGTGAAAATAATCCAGTTACTGATGAACAAATAGAAACTGTGTTACATCGTGTTCAACATTTTGATCCATTAGGAATAGGAGCTAGAGATTTAAGTGAATGTTTGATGTTACAAATAGCAAAACACGATCCAGCTACCCCTTGGTTAAAAGAAGCTAAAATTCTAATTCAAAAATATTTGTCTTTACTTGGTTCGCATGACTATGTAAAACTAGTCAAACGCATGAAACTAAGTCGAGAAGAATTGCGTGAAGTAGTTGAACTTATTCAGTCTTTAAATCCACGTCCCGGTTCCATAATAAATAATCAGCAGATCAATTACATCACACCAGATGTATACGTTAAGAAAATTAAAAATAATTGGCAAGTTGAATTAAATCCTGATATCTCTCCCAAAATTCGTATTAACTCACAATATGCTGGTTTAGTAAAACAAAAAAGTACCAATGTTGACCTTAGCAGTTTAAAAAGTCATTTACAAGAAGCACGATGGTTCATAAAAAGTTTAAAAAGTCGTCAAGAGACCCTATTAAGAGTAGCTCATTGTATTGTGCAACGGCAAGCTGGTTTTTTGGACTATGGGGAGGAGGCCATGAAACCATTAGTTTTGCATGACATTGCTAATGAACTGGAAATGCACGAATCAACAGTTTCTCGAGTGACTACTCAAAAATACTTGCACACTCCCAGAGGAATTTTTGAACTAAAATACTTTTTTTCTAGCCATGTTGGCACTGACAATGGAGGTGAGTGTTCATCTACAGCTATTCGTGCTATGATTAAGAAGTTAATTGCTGGTGAAAATACTACTAAACCATTTAGTGACAGTAAAATTGCTAAATTATTAGCCGATATGGGGATCAAGGTAGCTCGAAGGACCGTTGCCAAATATCGTG
>JAUCGN010000409.1 GCA_030378125.1 Thiotrichales bacterium HSG1
TGTACACAAATATTATTAGCAACAAAATTATGAGTATCAGGAATGGTCAAATCATAAACTTGTTTTAATCCCATTGATTCAATTGTTTTAATTTCATCCCAATAAATTTCACTGGTTGCTAGGTTTTCTAATGAACCTATTTTTCTTGGTACAGCAATTTTATCACCAACAGAAAGTTCTGATAGTGGTTGCCAACCCTTAATCGTTAAAAATGGATGAGTTAAAGTAGTTTCTATAGCTCTACCCAAACAAGTTGTTATACGAAAAACTGGTTTTAAACCGTCATCTATAAAGTTAGAGGCTTGCGTTAAATGAAATTTATAATCTGAACCCAAGGTGAGTAATTGAGCCTGCTTACGTTGATAAATTTCTTCTATCGTAGCAACACTACCATCCGCAAGTACTATTTCACTATCAGCAGCTAGACATTTTCCCATCGATGGCCGTCCAGCGATTATAACCAAATCAGACTTTTGCATTCCAGAAGTCTGTTGATCAAAATCGGCAAACCCAGTCTCTATTCCAGTGATAGAGCCTTCCTGTTGAGATAAAATATCAATTCGATCAACAGTCTCAGTGAGGACATTACCTATTTTTACAAAACCAACAGTATTTTTAGCTCCCAGTTTGGCAATTTCAAATACTTTCTTTTCAGCATTATCAAGTAACTGAAGGCTAGTACGACCTTGAGTATTGAAAGCACTATCAGCAATCTCTTGGCCGATACTCATCAATTGACGCAGTATAGAACGCTCCCGCACAATTTTTGCGTAAGCTACAATATTTGCAGCACTTGGGATATTACTAGCTAACATTGCCAGATAAGGTCCGCCACCAATAGCATCAAGTTGATTACGTCCCTGTAGCCATTCTGCCAAAGTGACCGGATCACAAGGTTCACTATTCTCAGAAAGACTTTTTATAGCTCGAAACAAGATTTGATGTTCACGTAAATAAAAATCAGCATCAATCAAGGAATCAGCGATAACGACCCACGCTTCATTATTGAGCATTAAACCACCCAATACTGATTGCTCAGCTTCTCTGGAAAAAGGTGGTGTTTTTAAATTTTCAATGGCAGAATCGGGAGCAATGTAAGGATAAGGCTCCGACATAAGATTTCCAAATAAAATGTTCCGCTAAGAGCAATCATGAAGGATTGTCTCAACGTAACATGGTGATTTGTTAAAGGTAAACTCTATGATTACCACTTAATGGCCTTTGCCAATAAGATTTTAATTAAGAATTATTAGGGGAACGTTGTTGACCAGATGTTTCCAAATCTTGAAGATATTTTTGCCATAACTGTTCTTGATTTTTAGAAATATGGTACAGCCAATCCCAAGAGTAAATTCCACTATCATGTCCATCGTCAAAATATAGCTGGATGGCATAATTACCAACTGGTTCAATCTTGTCAATCTTTACGTCTGCTTTGCCAACTTGTAAAACTTCTTCGCCTGGTGCGTGACCTCGCACTTCAGCAGATGGAGAATAAACTCGTAAATATTCACAAGTTAATTCAAATTGTTCTTCAGTATTGAAGCCGATTTTTAAAACCCCAGTTTTCTGGTGAAGATTGATTTCAGTAGGAGTTGGTGTAGTCAT
>JAUCGN010000410.1 GCA_030378125.1 Thiotrichales bacterium HSG1
CTTCAAACATGGGACTGGCCAAAATACTTCGGTTACCCAAGGCACGGGAACCATATTCCATCCGATCTTGAAACCAACCAATAATTTTCTTTTCGTTCAAATGATCAGTTACTGTTTCGCATACACCAGATTCATCTAGTTCTTTAAAATCTAATACCTCAGCTTTGGCATTTAAAGCATCCAACATGTTTTGATGTGAATAAGTTGGTCCCAAATAAGGCGTGATGGTAGTTTCTGGAAAAATCTTATCTAGGTAAAAAGGGAAAAAAGCAGAACCAATGGCTACCCCAGCATCGTTAGCACAGAAACTCACATGTACATCTTTAAAACGAGAACGACGTAAAATTTTACCGTTGCTGACACAATTCATGGCCACACCACCTTCAATAAGCAAGGTTTCAGCTTGGCTTTTTTCTTGGAGAAATTTAATCTGATGCCAAATTGCTTCTTCAGTTAGATTCTGAATGAAATATGCAGCATTATTATCATTTTCTTCATTACGTTCTCCAAAAAATTCACGGAAAAAGGGATAATAGGATTCATCCGCATCTGGATATAGAATACGTTCGTCATGAGGCTGGATTTTAATCTCAAATTTACCATTGGGTTGAAATTCGATAAATTTACTGTAATCATATGTAGGTATTGACTTTACGAAAGCTGCCATAGCCATAACTTTGTACTCATCACAATTTGGTACATAACCTAAATAACGAGTAAATTTTCGGTAAAGAAGACCCAACGAATCTTTAACATCACGGGTATTTTCTTCAAATACTTTGAAACCATCCTTAGAAATTTCCCCCATTTCTGAAGCGGAAAACTCTCCCCGACCATCGGTAATTAAAAATGCACTTGGTTTATAACCGGATAGAAAAAAACCACACGTCATATGAGTCAGGTGATGTGGAATAAACATGAACTTATCTTCTTCTAAGTCCATTCCCATACGTTTGTTAAAATCGTTGACAAAGTAATCATGAGAGAGTATTTCGAGGAGTGGTTTACTCAAGCTGTATTCTAAGGAATTGAATCTGTCGGTCAGACTACCAGGACCATTCAATATATCAATAGCTGCTCCTACAAGCTGTTTTTCATCTTCAAATTCCCATGGAATTACATAACGATCAACCTCTTTTGGGGTAATGCCAGCTTCGGATAAACAATAGTGAATAGCATTGATAGGAAAATCACTAGTTTTTTTGACTCTAGAAAAACGTTCTTCTTCAGCAGCAGCAATAAGTCTACCGTCTTTGAAAATAGCTGCCGCAGCATCATGTCCACCATTGCGATGTTTATCTCGACCGGTCTTATTACCATATTTTTTGACAAACTCAGCCGCATCAGTCATTCCGTTGTAACCAACTACAATCATAAAAAAACTCCTATTTTACTTAATATAAAATTAGTAGGAACTACGCATTGACAAGACAATAAGTCACACTATACATAGTTATATTTGGTATATGTATGATTTTTCTTTTATAATTGTACAATTATTGGTAGTCCTGCAATATATAGTGATAAACCTATTAATTACTTGATATTTAACGGCTTTTTTAGAATAAACACTATTCTGTGCAGGACTACCCAATTATCT
>JAUCGN010000049.1 GCA_030378125.1 Thiotrichales bacterium HSG1
TTGAAAAATCTCAGTGCATCTTTGCCATTATCGGCTTCAGCAATTACTGTGGCTATACCAATTTCATTCACTAAAGCCCGTAAACGTTTGCGAGCTAATGGTTCATCATCGACTATGATTAGTTTTATCATTTGGCTTAAGACATTTTTTGACATAAAAGCCAGTTTAAGAATTATAATACTATTATCTTTTTTTAGCAAGGATGATGGTTTATAAAATATGATTAATTCAACTGGAAAGAAATTTTTAGGTAGTTCTGCACATAATTATTGAAAATTTTGGGACTTACGCATTGACAAATCCAAGAAAATTTTTTCATCAATAAAATTATATATTTAAAATAAACTATAGAGGGATTTTTCTGTGAATTTGACAATCAAGATGTTTAATTCTAGGCATGAGATTTTGAATGAATGTAGACATAACTTCATTAAATAAATTTCTTTGTAAACCATAATAATTATCAATAAAATCAGTTACACGCAAATATTGTAAATGTACATAACTGCAAATAGATGAAAATATGTGATTGCGTATAGCTGTTTGTGAGCGAACTTAAAAATGTTCAATATGATAAACTTGTTTAATAACACGATGATATTGTTCAATTTTCCAATATTGATCGTGAAGTTTAACAAACATATCTATGATTAAAGAATTCAAGTTGTTGCTCATCAGGCAAGTTAACTGCATAATGCCGTTGCTGGTCTTTCAGCATTGCTTATAATTTTGGGTAGTCCTGCACAGAATAGTGTTTATTCTAAAAAAGCCGTTAAATATCAAGTAATTAATAGATTTATCACTATATATTGCAGGACTACCTAATTTTGTATATTACATAATCGGGAAACGCTATGTAATAGCATTTTCTAAATTTAATTGGAATTTTGCTTCCAAAAATAGGTTTTCTGGAGTTAAGTTTTCTCTGTTTAAAAAATGGTTCACACTAATCATGTGATATGTTCATTAATTCACCTAACCTACTGCAATTTATTTGTTTCACTTAATATATAGGATATATACATGGATAAGGTACAATTTGTTACTAATGGACGAATTATTTCTCTCATTTGATTCTTTTCTATAGTTTTTTTAGACGATCCATATTATAATATTCTTGTCAATGCGTAAGTCCTAATTGATTGCATTTTTACTTCCTTTCTTAGTTCTAATCTAACGTTTAAATCACCCGAAGATAAATGAAATCGGGTGTATTTTCTTGTTAGCCGTTAACTATGCCTTGAACTTGAATAAAACAAGTTCTTACGAAAAAAATGAACCAAGTCACAATGCCAAATAATTTAAAACCATCTTCCAGTAAAAATTCCCAACCTATTTGAGGTAAAAAAATATCAGAAAGTATCGACAATGCAAAAAAACCACAAGCAATAAGTAAAATGATATACTCGGACTTTATAATTAAATCTTTGAACTTTAAAAAGAACGTTAATACTAATACAAGATATCCTGAATAAACGGCCTCTTCAGGTATATGAAAATACATTGGAAAAATTGCCTCATGGAATGTAAATAAATCGTCCAATAGTAATAACAATGTTAGCAAGCCAGAAAAAAACAGGAATCGTGAAACTATTGCATTCCCATTTTTTATATGAATGGCTGAAGAAAATAAACAAATAGCCGATGTAGAGCACCAAAATAAAATACCTATGTTAGAGATAACACCAGTGAAAGGGTGACCTAGAAGTATTACTGTTGGATCACGAGTAAATTTCGCAACCGGAATGTTGTAATAAAAACTGACTATAGCAACAGAAATAAGTAATCCAAATATAACTGCATAACTTAATGCAAGAACAGGAATAATTTTTTTAAACTGTAAGAATGATTTTTTAATCAATGACATAGTTGTTTACTCGATCAGCTAATGTCTTGCTAATTTGACCACTAGCCGACAGCGTAATAATTTAAAGGTTTACATATTGGAACTCAAAAAGTTAATAGATGTGGTGTCCCGATGGGTCAATCAGCAATAAATTATTCTTACATTGTACCACTTTTTTGTTATCTGCTATCTTTGTACAGGACAATTTTTGGTAGTCCTGAACAAAGTAGTGGAGTATAATATATTAAAAATATTAAGGAAAAAACTTATGAATTGTCCAACTTGCAACTCAGAAAATATTATAAAAAATGGTAGTATCCACAATGGAAAACAAAAATATGCTTGTAAAGATTGTGGTAGACAGTTTGTTTTGGAGCCAACTAATTGTATTTCTCAGGAAAGGATTTAATTGACAAGTTATTACTGGAAAAAATTCCTTTGGCAGGTATTGCAAGAGTTGTCGGTGTATCCGAACGTTGGTTGCAAACGTCAACAAAAAATATGATAGCGTTCCAAAAATCATTGATATTGGACCCAAAAAAAAGGGTAAACTATTCAATGTGATGAGATATGGTCTTTCGTAATGAATAAAGATAATAAACAATGGGTTTGGCTTGCCATTGACGTTGAAACTGGAGAAATTGTTGGTTCTTATACAGGTAGTCGAGATGCTCAAGGAGCCAAAGGTTTATGGGATTCATTACCACCTGTTTATCGACAATGTGCGGTTTCTTATACAGATTTTTGGAAAGCATTATGATATTATTTTTCCTAACAAACGTCACAAAGCTGTTGGAAAAGAAACCTAACAAATCGTATTGAACGCTTTAACTGTACCATGAGACAACGAATTTCACGTCTGGTTCGGAAAACTCTTTCTTTTTCCAAAAAGCTTTCAAATCATGTTGGAGCTATTTGGTACTTCATTCATCACTATAATGCTAATATTGTTTAATTTTATGCCAACACTACTTTGTTCAGGACTACCAATAAAAGATATAGCAACTTTTGTGAGATATATGATACGCAAAAAATGTAATAAACAAAAAGTGGATATTTTGAAAGGAGGTAGATGTTATTGTTGTACCGTGCTTAATTTGGAAGAACTGGTATTTGAAGCAGCAGTTACAGCCGCTATTGAGTTTGAATTATTTAGAAATTTACGAAACCGTGCTGCATTAGCTGATTTCATCATAAAGTTCCCAAGTAGAGTGATATTCTTGAGAAGTTATTTTTTGAATTGCATAACCAACGTGAACTAGAACATAATCACCTATGTGTAAGCATTCATGTTGCATCATAAATAAACTTACTTTTCGTTCCACACCTTTAGCTTCGCAATCAGCATTATAACCGTCAATTTTTTTGATTTGCATTGGAATGCCAAGACACATAAATTATTTCCATTAAGGTTTGCACATAGTTTAATAGCGAATTTTATAACCAATATGTAACAACCATAAACTAAAGAGGCTGACAGTGATGGCGAATATTATAACAATAAATAAACTAAAACTGATGGCAATTTCTGAAACTCCGAAAAAACCGTAACGAAAACCATCAATCATGTAGAAAAATGGGTTGTAGTAAGAAATTGTTTCCCAAAGTTCTGGTAAGTTATCTATCCGATAAAATACTCCACTTAAAAAAGTAAGAGGTAAAATTAAAAAATTTTGGAAAGCGGAAATATGATCCCATTTGTCAGCCCATAAAGCTCCAACTAATCCTAACGCTCCTAATACCAAACTTCCCAACACTGCAAATATTAATATTATCCAAAAGCTATACACTGGTAATATTGCAAACCAACAGGTCGCAATCCATACCCCAGTTCCAACTACCAAACCACGTAAAATAGCTGCCGTGGTGAATGCCAAGTAAAATTCAAAACTGGATAAAGGTGGTAACAGTATAAACACTAGACTACCAGTCATTTTAGATTGATATAAGCTAGATGAACTGTTAGCAAAAGCATTTTGAATAATGCTCATCATTATCAAACCGGGAATCAAAAAACTGATGTAATTTATTCCAGCATAAACTTCAATTCGGTCTTCTAACACCGAGCCAAATACTAATAAGTAAAGTAAAACTGTAACAATTGGAGCAAGAACTGTTTGTGTAGCAACTTTTGAAAAGCGACGAACTTCTTTACCAAAAAGAGTGTATAAACCATACCAATTCATAATGAAACAACCTATTAATTCTTAGTTAAAATCTTAAAAACCCGGATAGTGTTATAAATATAATTCTAGCTATAAGTAGAGTGTATAAATGATAATGTCATACACCAAAATTATGAATGAAATTAAAGCCTGACAGATATAGTTGTCTAGGTTATTTTATGTCTTTCCATAGGTATATAACCTTTTAATTAAACATTACTTTATCAAAATGTTCAATAAACCTGCCATAATTTTGTATTTCATCTACAAAAACTTTTCCAAAATATTGGGTGATGTCATCCAAGTTAGAAAACTCAAATTTAATGGAGTTTCTAAACATAAATGTAGCATTGCCAGATAAAAAAACTGAATATTTATCTCTATCAGTTAACTTGGGAGTACAAATAACTAAACCACCGTGATTGTAAACATTTATTGATTCGTTAAATGAATTATAACCTAATAAACAAGTTGTCAGTGCTGAAGCTGACATTCCACTACCACATGAATTAGTTAAGCCGACCCCCCTTTCATAAGTTCTAACGTAAATTGAATTAGAATTTATGATTTTACAAAAATTTACATTGGTTCCATTGGGAAATTTAGCCGGTGATTTATTAGCTAGTTGACCAACTTTTTCTAATTCAGAATCGGAAATATCATCTACTATTGCTACCAAATGTGGGTTTGGCATATTTATGGTGTTGAAAAGCAAGTCGTTTGCGAACAGTTGTTGCTCTGTTTCAAGCAAGGAAATAGTATTTAATTCAGCTTGATAAGTTGGAATATTTTCATAAATATCAGTGTCTTTAATGACTTGAGAGTAACCTTTTAAAGTTTCAAGTATAACTGAATCTTTATCCAATAGTTCGCAAGCAAATCGACCTACACATCTTAAGCCATTACCACATATTTCTGCCTCTGAACCATCAGAATTAAATATTCGCATTTTACCATCAGCAGTTTTGCTAGACTGAAAAAAAAGAATTCCATCAGCTCCTAAAATACCGTTTCTATTACAAAAAATATTTGATAGTACAATACGTTGTTGTTCGGTAAACAAAGATTTTTCATATTCATTAATGAGTATGAAGTCATTCCCAGAACCGTGACATTTGAGTACATTAAATTGCATTGAATTATAATTTGGAAATTTGGGAGTGGTAAATTTTCATAGCAATAGCTCGGATAACAAAATCATAAATGGTAAAATGAATAGAGTGATAACGAAATCCAGTGTTTAATCTAGTTGTTTTCGTTTCACTCCTAACCAGCCTAAAAACCTTAATAGTTTAATTTTCCTTACCAGAAGGATTGGTAAACTGATCATTGAGTTTCTGCACATAACTATTCACACTGCCTAAAATTTCATTTAAGCGTTGTTGAGTTTTGCGACTCCAGCCAACCGGTTGTTCTACAAACCAAATAAATAATTTATTCCAAGTTCCAGTATTTTTGTTGAAAGCTCTAGTTAAACCTTCGCGAGTTGTTTCATCAACGACTTCAGTTTGTAACTGTTCTAATATTTTTTCAGCAGCTATGTCACCAATTTTAAGATGCAACCATAAACCAACTACAAACAATAAAGCAGCTATAGCTCCCAGTGAGGCAGTTCCTAGTGATGATAAATGTTGCCAAGCTCCAGACCAAGTGTAATCAGTGGCAGCAAACCATAAAGCAGCAAAGATGAGCAACAAAAAATCTAGTGTAATTTCAGTCCAAATAACTTTAGACTTCCAACGTTGTAACAAACCTTTTATTTGTGGCACGATGTTCTGTTCGAGGTCTTTGGTTATATGTTCAAGCATTCCGATAACTCGGTAAGAACGTTCAACTCCAATCTGTTCCATTCGAGCATGAATATCTTGCATATCAGTTGTAGATTTCTTTTCCAACCGTTCTTTCACATTTTCCGGCAATTCCACAGATACATCTGGATTAAAAGTACGATAAAACCTACCAGTTACTAAACCAGTTTGAGATAAAGCCCGCATCCAGGCAGCTACTACTTCTTCTGGATTATCTTCTTGGGCAGTTATGTCCATCTGATTTAAAATATATAAAAACTTGTTAGAATCCGGACGATCAAGAGTTTTAGAAACCAAATGTTCTAAAGTATCTCGCATTGCTCCCGGTTCTGGATGGCGAGCATCAAAAAAGACTAAAACTAAATCAGATAAATCTACAATATGTTGGGATATTCGCAAAGTCGAACTACGTTGATTGTCAGCATCAAATCCGGGTGAGTCTATTAAGATTTTTCCGCGTAACTTTTCACTGGGACAAGTTTTCAGTTGTAAATAAGCATCAAGGCGTTGTTCGGCATCATCTGCCACATCATCAAGGTCTTTACTAATTTTATAAAATGGGAAGCGTGGATCAGCATCAATGGCAGTCGCTGGTAAAGTAGTTACTTCTTCGTTATTACTAAAACAAATTATGCTAAATTTATCATCAACTGCATGAGTGCCAGTACGTTGTAACTCTGGTTGCTCAAGATAATGGTTGATAAAAGTTGATTTACCAGCTGAATAAGTTCCTAATACCGAGATCATTGGCCACCATGAAACTCGAATTGCATAAGACTGTTTGTCTGGATTTAGATAACCCAGCTTATAAGCAATTTTGTCAAGCTCTCGAAATTTATCTACCACCTCACAGAGGATATTATTTTCCTTTTTGAGATGTTCTTTTAAATTTTTTAATCTGACTTCGATTTGAGTTTGTGCCATAAATGTTACTCCATTGAGTTAAATAAAACTTTGGCCAATTGTACATCAATCTCTATTTGTTGCTTCAATGCCTCAAAAGAAACAAATTTTTGTTCACTGCGTAACTTTTTTACAAATTCTACTTCTACATAATGTCCATAAATCTGTTTATCAAAATTTAATA
Organism: Thiotrichales bacterium HSG1; assembly: GCA_030378125.1. Taxonomy (GTDB): domain Bacteria; phylum Pseudomonadota; class Gammaproteobacteria; order Beggiatoales; family Beggiatoaceae; genus DRQV01. Next base: position 6,907 of record JAUCGN010000049.1, read on the forward strand.
TATGTACTTCCAACAACAACTTTTTACCATCAATTGTAGGGCGAGTTCCTAAATTGGCAACACCAGCTAGAGGTTGGTCAGCGACTCCGTGTAGAAATACTGCAAATACACCCAACAATGGTGATACATGTCGATGAATAAAAATATTAGCAGTTGGAAAACCTATGGTCCTGCCACGTTGTTGTCCATAACCAATTCGTCCACAAAAAGTATAAGGCCTACCCAACAGTTTTGTTGCTTGTTGTATATCACTTTGTTTTAGAACTTGCCGAATACGAGTACTGCTAACTCTTTCACCATCTATAAAAAAAGTATTTTGAGTTTCTACACTAAAATTATGTTGCCTTCCAGCCTGTTGTAAAGTAGTAAAATTACCTTGCCGCCCATGCCCAAAATGAAAATCATCGCCAATTACAATGTGTTTTACCTGCAAACTTTTAACTAATAATTGGTGAATAAAACATTCTGTAGACAATCTGGCAAATCTACTATCAAAATCTACACACAGTACCCTTTCAACCCCATTACGGTGCATTGCTAACAGCTTTTCTCTCAGTCTGGTCAAACGAGCCGGAGCAGCAGAATTAGGAGTAAAAAATTCCTGTGGTTGAGGTTCAAAAATGATCACCAAAATTGGCAATTGTAACAGTTTAGCTTTAGCTTTTAACTGTCGCAGTACAGCTTGATGTCCAAGATGCACACCATCAAAATTACCTATTGTAGCAACGCAACCTTGATGACGAGAGTTCAATCGCGATGTATTTCTAATAAATTCCATGTCATAATCAGTTTTGAAATCTAAAATGTAATTATAAACTCATTATCAGATTTTGTACACGATATTTTATCTAAATCCAGATTCTTCCTTTAAAAATAAAGCAATAACCTGAAAAAAAACAATAAAATATTAAGACGAACGAGAACTAGGCATGAATAATCACCGAAAAAATTTATATATTAATAACTTAAAGAACAATAGTTAAGCTAAAAAGCTAAGTTTAGTCTAATTGATGCTGGTAGAATAAAAACCTTATAATACCTCATCTTATTGAGTATCAAAAACTGTCCAAACTATTGCTATATAAATATCTAGTAATTTATTCATAAGATATATTTTAACATTTTTTATCTCTATGCGTAACATTAGTAGAGTAAAATTAAGTAGAAAATTAGGAAATGATTGGTGAAATTTATACGAGTATGAAGAGAAATGTTGAAGTTTTACCTTGTGATGATAAAGAAAGAATTGATTTAGAACCGAAGATAAATTACATGACATTGTAATGTTTAGGCACACTGCCATTTTAAGTTAAGGATTAGAAAATAAATTTTACGGTTCAAATAATTAACTTAATGGCATTAATGCTGTAGTGTGGGAACGAGAAATAATAATATTCTCTATCAGATATCAGTCCGCCAATTTTTGGGTTAAAATTGCAAACTCTTGTTTCATTTGTAGGCTTTCAAACACCAACAAATCAGGTACTTGGATATTTAATAAAGTATCAAATGACTTTTGGCTAGTACGCAACAAATTAATCAGCTCTCCACTTACTCTGACGGTTCGATAAGTATTTTGAGCTATTCGTAAATCTGACCTAGTTTTATTTTTTGCAATCTCCACTTTATCTTTTTGCCGTTTTAGGTGTTTCTTATACAGTTCGGCAGTTTTCAAAGTCAGTTTTTGAGCCCCAATGTTAGCCATCAAATGTTGACGATGATTTTTATCAACTTCACCATTTAACAAATTTCTGGTAGTTTCACTAATATTATTAATTTCATTAACTATAGCAGCTATTTTAGGTAGATATTTTGTACTAATATTTTCGGTGAAAGTAACTTGCATGTGCAGTAAAGTTTTTAACAAAATTGTGTGCATACCGTAATAACGCTGACTTATCTCAATATCTTCGCCACTATTTTTAGTGAGAAGCATCAACTGTTGGCTGATTTTTTTAACATTATCATACACAACGCTGCTTTGAATAATATCATCACCGACAACACTGGACAACAATATATCCAATTGTTCTTTACTAACATGTAAACCTCGATCAGTTAGCTGTTGAGAGAATTGCGCTTTAAATTTTACAATATCTCTATGTCTTTGCTGTATAAGTTCTTCTAGTTGCTCAATTTTTTCATCATAATCGGATACAGTAGTTTTCCATTTAGAATGGATTGGAGCACTTATTTGAGCTTGACGATATTTAGCAATGCTTTGTTTTAAACTACGAATATCTTCTTCAAGATTACGGATTTGCTTTCTGATTTGTGAGGTTTTGGAAATGCTTAAAATTTCTATCGCTTCATCAAGCAACGCATTTATCTCACTTTGATTATCAGTTTTGTCTTTACCAATCCAAGCTGAATCTGGTAAAGTTTCATTTTCTTTTTCAATATCTAACACTTGATTGAGAGCCGGAGTTACTTTATCCCAAATTTTTGCAAAATCTGGGTCCTTATTAAAAATTTCTGCCTTTTCTGCGGAATCGGCCAAATCTTCAACATTTTCTACAGTATCATCCCAAATATTGCTAACTGCATGTTTGGTAGCATCCCACCAAGAAGAATCTTCAACCACACCTTCTTCAGTTGCGTTAACATGTGATACTAACAATAACATTATTAATAAATTTTTAATATATTTCATCGTGTTACTCCATGTAAAATTGTAATTATATTAACTTTTAACACCAGTCAATGGTTTAAACTCTCTTCCATCACCACTAAAAAATCGTGAAAAACCTTCATAATATTCCAGACGTAAAACTTGAATGGTGACAATAGCACCTTCCAACATCACAATAAAAAGATTACCTAAAACAATCACTAACCAATTGGCAGGACTATCCACCATTCCGGCTAAAGTAAATACCGCTATTGCTAATGCGGCATGATTGAGACTGAAAGCAGCTACCCGTAAGAAGGATAAGGTATTAGCTAGATAGTTAATCACTGTTTCCAAGCCTTCAATTAAAGTTACCAAAATTCGTTCCGCTAGTGGCATTCGGTTTTCATACCACTTGTAGCCCAAAATTACTAATAATGGTATCACAATTGCCAACTGTTGCTCAGTGGCAAAAATGTCTGTTTCCATCCACCGTTTAATAGCCAAAAATCCTCCAATATACAAACAGATACCAGCAATACCAGTGTGATTTAATAAAGCTGCCGCATAACTCCTTTCTTGCCAACGATTTACTACAGTAATCATAGTTGCAAGTAATACGAATCCAGCTCCCCAATACAGTGCAATCTCTAACATAACATTGGGATTGTGAATTGGCGATAACCATAAAGCCGGCAATAATACCTCTTCAAAACCAAAGATACTACCATATAAAAAACCAAAGATTATAGAAGAAATCCCGGCTGCTAGAAAAAAAGGAGTAAATTTGCTTCGCCAATACCAGCCCGCTCCCGCAATTATAGCTCCGTGTCCAACATCACCAAACATACTCCCAAACATAAAAATGAAAGTTAT
>JAUCGN010000411.1 GCA_030378125.1 Thiotrichales bacterium HSG1
TCGTAAGGGCAATCTCTCACGCATAAACCGCAACGAATGCAAGCTCCTAAAAAATCTTCTTCTGGTAAAGCTCCTGGTGGTCTTATTACATAAGGAGGTACTGCTTTGGATTGGTTGGCATAGAAAGTTAATCCTGTTCCAAATAAACCAACACCACAAGCAGTTGTACTTGTTTTGATTAAGAAATTACGACGAGTGAGTTTTGATTTAGACACCATAACATGTTGTATATTATTAAACGATCCGTGAATTTTTATGATTTGCTAGGTTTTTTGGGCAATATGTTTGTTTAAAAAGCTGTATTGTAATATTTAGATATTTGGATATATTATAATGATTTGAAAAATAAGGTTATTTTTTGATAAAATGGTCAATATAAAGATTAAACATATCGGGAAACCGCCGTTGATGAGACTAACATAGATAGGTTGATGCGGCTTGTTTCCTTACCGCATTCAACGAGAAATTATTACTCCAAAGAATCAACACTTATTAATCCAACTCCATCAATTTCATTAGCCGGATTAACAATTACAGTATAATTGCCCGGTTCTAAATTTCTTAATAAAACAGCATCTAATTCATTACTGGGTTTTAGGTTGGTTGGAATTTCGTTAGCATTTTCAGCATCTTGCCAGTTGTTATTTCACTGCAAAACCCCAACTAAAAACTCTTTCTGTTCAGAAGTAAGTTTATTGGCAAAAAATTCATAGTCAAATTTAATTTGGGCTATTTGTTTTCTGAGTTCTAATAATTCATTTAAGGTTGGAAAATATAATAATTTACCTTGTTGCAAGGTATCTGGGGCTGGCATGGTAAATTCTTGTTCACCAATTTTTAATGACCATTTATCTTGTTTGAAAGCAAATTTTCCTTTCAGTGAATCGTCAAATACTTCATTCATTGGGCTGAGGTCATCTGTTATTCCATAAGCATAGGCGTAGCCAACTACGGTTGATGGTTCAATTAAATGTTTTTGTAATAGATAAAGAATAAAGTTATTTGTAAGTATTGGATTATGTTTTAAAGTATTAACAACTAATTCTGTTTCTTGCCATAAGATTTTATCCAATATTGGTAATAGTAAATCACCACCAATTAAGGTTTCCATTGCAATATTGAAGTCAATAAGAATTGCTAATTCATTGATTACTTCATAACCACTACTGGTTTTTAAATCTAAATTTTTCACAGGATGAAAATTAACTTTGCCTTTGCCATTATCGGCATCTAATACAGGAAATACAGTCAAAATACGTTTGGTATCTTTAATCACTGTTTGGGAGTGTAAAGGGTTTTTCATCAATGTTAACCACTGGTTTTTGCTTAAACGTTTATTGTATTTAGTGGTTTGCCATTTCTCCTTTTTTACAAGGGTCTTGGTGGTGAAAACTGGGTTAAATAATCCTTGTACAAGTGTTTGCCAATCACCATTTAAGTTATTATTAAGTATTTTTAATATTGGATTATATACTTTATTAATAAATATTTGTACATCACCAGATATACTATTTTTATTGCCGATAAAATTGGCTAAATGGTAGGTAATATGCAATTCATCTGTTATGGAAATCAAGTCAAAATATTCTAGCATCTA
>JAUCGN010000412.1 GCA_030378125.1 Thiotrichales bacterium HSG1
TTACAAGATAATGAAACTGGTATTTTACATGTAGAAGGAAAGGATGAGACTGGTGGAGTTAAGAATCAGTTTGCTTTTCTTCCGGATGGAAATAATATCACTCAAGTTGATAAAAATAACATTTCGTCAAAATTATCCGTTGATCAAGGTTGTTTCTATAATGTAACTACTTCACAAGGTCAAAAAATAAGAGTTTTGCCTGCTGTTAAAGACCCTAATGATTTGTCCAAAGTGATAAATAATGGTCAGGTAGTTTTTGGAGAACAAGGTGAATTTGTTATGGATATTCCTAACAATACTCGTAATGATGAAACTAGCCGTGTATCGGCTACAGTTGATCCATTTATTGAAAATGCTTCGGAGTGTATAGATCCAACTCTTTGTGAATTTGGATTAATATTTTCTGATACACGAGATAAGCGACAAACGGCTAAAATAACCTATTCTGACGGAACATCTCAAAAAATTATGCCGGCTGTGTATAAACCCAACTCCCTTATTGAAAAAGGGTTATCTATTCCGGGAGTGAAAGATATTGTTCTCAATATGGATGGTACTTTTTCTGTTGTATATCTGGGTAAAAAATATCTACTCAGACCTAATTTTAACTTAAATAGCCGAAAAGTTCCAGAAGGAAAAAAAGTTAAAACCAAGCTAGTTATAAATAAACATGGTGGTTTAACTTATACTATTGGAGTTAATTTATCTTCTGATTCGACTACCCAAAATTTGGCTCTTAAATTTAATTTATCTATAGAACCACTTGTTAAAAAAACTTGTGAATAGATTGGATAAAAAAACCTGACGGGTTTTAGAAATCTGTCAGGAGAGCTTTTTATTATCATTCTTATACCGTTAAGTAATACCACATCATCTAAACATGTTCACTTTAACCGAAATAACTTCAGCATTGAATGCCACCTTAAATGGTGCTGATGTTAAATTTACCAGTTGTAGTACAGATACTCGTCAATTACAACCACAAGCAATTTATGTAGCTTTAGTTGGAGAAAATTTTGACGGCCATGATTTTATTCAACAAGCTCAAGAAAAAGGTGCTGTTGCCGCTATAGTTTCTCATAATGTTGAAACAAGTTTACCTACGCTGCGAGTTAAAAATACCCGTAAAGCACTAGGAGATTTAGCTAATTTATGGAGGCAACGTTTTGATTTACCTATAATCGCTATCACTGGTAGTAATGGTAAAACTACTACTAAAGAAATGTTGAAAGCCATTTTTAGCCAGCATTCCGTGTTAGCAACTAAAGGTAATCTTAACAATGAAATAGGTGTACCTTTAACTTTGTTTGGTTTAAATAGTAAACATCGTTATGCAATTGTGGAAATGGGTGCTAATCACATAGGTGAAATTGCTACTTTAACCAAGATAACTCAACCAACCTGTGCCATCATAACTCAATGTGCACCAGCTCATTTGGAAGGTTTTGGCAGCATTGCAGGAGTTGCACAAGCTAAAGGTGAAATTTTTTGAGATGTTCCGTCAGAATAGGTTATTTTAGCCGTTTGTCGCTTATCTCGTGTATCAGAAAATATTAATCCAAATTCACAAAGAGTTGGATCTATACACTCCGAA
>JAUCGN010000050.1 GCA_030378125.1 Thiotrichales bacterium HSG1
GTATTGTTTTATATATACGCACTGATGGTGTGGTGTTCCAATATTTCCACGTTGGTGCATGGGAACAAGAAAATTAATTTCTCCGTGTATGTTTTGTGTAATTTGTTCTATGATATACTCACTAGCTACAAACATTCAATACAAGTGATTGGTTAGTTCTTGCCTGATGAAGACTTCCACCACACTAAAAATGCCAAACTTTGCTTGGTACACTGAAAATCCTATAATTTAGGTAAATCCCAATTCTAACAAAAGAAAATGAAATACCTACTAACAATACCATTATTATTCTCTGCTTTATCCTCCAACTCCGAAGTAATAACAGATGGAACTCTCGGCCAAAATATTAATTTATCTGGCCCAGATTTCCAAATAACTTCAGATTTAGGCCAACAACACGGTGGCAATCTTTTCCACAGCTTCCAAGACTTTAACTTGAATAGTGCGGAAAGTGCTACATTTTCTGGGCCGAACAGTATCCAAAATATCCTTAGTCGTGTCACCGGTGGTAATCCTTCCAATATTGATGGATTAATTCGTTCCACCATTCCCAATGCTAATGTGTATTTCTTAAATCCATATGGAATCATGTTTGGTTCTAATGCCAGATTGGATGTACAAGGTTCTTTCCATGCCAGTACGGCTGATTATTTAAAATTGGGAGAAAATGGACGGTTTGATGTTCGTAATCCAAATAATAGTTTATTGACTGTTGCACCAGTGGAAGCATTTGGTTTTATTAATAGTTCTGCCCCTATTACTATCAGTGGTTACGGAAAAACTGATTCTGAAGTTGATAATTTGTCTAGCAATCATGATTTATCGTTCATTGGTGGTGAGATTACCATTAAAAATGGAACTTTTACTGCCACATTTGACAGAAGAGGTAGAGAATCAGCTACTAGATTACCATTAATTTCAGCTCCAAATATTAATTTAATTGGGGTGAATAGTAATGGTGAAGTAAGTGATTTTGATACTAAGTCATTTAGTAAACTGGCAAATATTTCTATTCAGGAAAACTCTTTATTACAAGGAAATGTAACTATTCGTGGTGAGAAGTTTTTGTTGGATAATAGTAGCATTGAAGTAAATGATTTAACTGGAGATACTGATATTCAAGCAAAAAATGTACTACTTGACAATGCTAATCTAAAGTTTACTAATAAAACTGCTGCTAAAGGTAGTGATATTAAAATCCAAGCTACTGAATCTATTAATATAACAGACAGTAACATTAATTCCAAAAACTATAGCTCTGGTAATGGTGGTGATGTAATTTTAAATGCTAATCAAGAAGTTGATCTAACAGATACTGCACTAATGATAAACAGCGAAAGTCAACAAATTGATGCTGGTAAAAGTGGTGTCCTTACTATTACAGCCAAAGATATTATTATTTCTGGTAATTCTATTAATATGGGGGTTCTTGGTAAAGGGGATGGAGGTAATATTACTTTTACGGCTGATAAATCTATTAATCTTATTGATAATGTTCATATTTATGTAGATGCTTATTTGGGTTCTGGTGATGGTGGTGAAATTAATTTTACCAGTAAGGATGTCAAGTTATTAGATGGTGCTTTTATTGATGGAAGAACTAAGAATGTTGGTGGTAATGCTGGGAATATAAATATTAACGCTAGTGGTAATGTCACTATTTCTGGAGCTAGTCAAGAAGGTAAAGGTAGACCTAGTGCTATTATGTCAGGTTCTTTTATGTCAGGTGCTCTTCAACTTTCTAATGGTGTTCAGGGTGGAGATGGGGGAAACATAACTATTAAAGCTGATAATTTATTACTAAAAGATGGAGGAATGATCAATAGTAATTCCAGTGCTGTTCATACAAATCGTAGTGGTGATACCGGAAAAATTACCATTCAAGTAAATAAAGAAACTAAATTATCAGGGGTCAATCCTTATGGAGAAACTGAATATGATTTTGGTTCTGGTATCTATGCAAAAACTATCGGAATTGGAGATAACAATGGTCAAAGCGGTCAAATAGACTTACAAACAGGTAACTTAATAATCGAACAAGGAGCCGTCATTAAAACTGATACTAATAGTGCTACTAAAGGTGGTGATATTAATATTGTGGCTCGTGATAATATTTTGATAACTGGAGATGCAAGTAATATAGTTCTAAAAAAACCGGGTAGAAATCAAGTATTGTATCTATCTGGTTTTGCACCAGAAGAGTATAATGTTTCTAACAGTGGTATTTATTCTCGTTCCAATGGTGACGTTAGTGATAGTGGTAATAGTGGCTCTATAAATATAACTGCTAAAAGTTTAACAGTTAAAAATAATGGAACAATTTCCACATCTAGTAAGGGCAATGGCCAAGCTGGTAATATAACAATTTCAGCGGAACAATTACAGTTAGCTAAAGGAGCTATTTCTTCAGAAAGTTTATTTAACAATGTTACTTCTGCTGATATGTTAGATAAAGGTGATATTGTAATAATAGAAGATGTTAATGGCAAGAAAGGTCATTATATTAATGTTGGAAATGGCTTAATTCGGTTTAATCCAATTTATAAAGTTGCTAATTTAGATGAACTAAATAAATTAAGTGAAAAATATATATTAGTGAATGGTGATATAGTGGAAGTTGATAATAAAAGCTATATTTACAGTATTGTATATGGTTTTTTAGAAAATTGGACTGAATTTGATGAAAATGCTCCTAATACTATTACTTTAAACACTAAAGAAGAAGTACATAATGCTGATGGTTGGTATCCTCCAGACAATCCTCCTCCTTATAATTCAGGACAAGTAATTAAATTACAAGATAAAGCTACCTTCATTTATGATATTTCTATTGATCCATTTACCCCCGGCTATGTTTTTGGTAATCCCAGACAAGTAAATTATTTTAAAATTTCCAATTTAACAGAGTTAGAACAGATGAAGGATAAATTAACTTTGCAAAATGGTAGTTTAGCTAGCTTACCCGAAAATGGACAACTGACCAATTTTTTCTACTATGATCAAGAATGGATTAAATTTAATAATACTCATCTAGTTGCTGATGTTGGGAAAAAGAATAAACTGGTCAAAGCACAAGTTGGTCATGTCAAGGATAATATGATCTACACTGGTAAAGATTGGATTCCAGTAAATAATGTTAACGGGACTAATTTGGAAACGACAGCTAACAATGGTGATTTAATTAGTATAGATGATGAATCATTTTTTTATGTAGATGGTGAGTGGAAACAACAAATAAGAGGTGGTGATGCTGGCCAAATTAACATTACTGTAACCGATAAAATTAATTTAACTAATAGCAGTTCTATCACTACTGAGGCTAAAAGTTCTGGTGGTGGTGGAATTCATATTCAAGCTGGTAATTTAGTTCAAGTTGCAAATAGTAAAGTAACTACTAGTGTTAAAGAAGGTTTTGGTGATGGTGGTAATTTAACTATTGAAAATCCTGAATTTATTGTATTAAATCAGGGCAAAATAATTGCACAAGCTAATAAAGGGCAAGGTGGTAACATTCGTATTATAGCTGACCAATTTATTACTTCTCCAGACAGCTTGCTCAGTGCTTCATCAAATTTAGGTTTGGACGGTGAGGTAAGTGTTGAATCTCTAGATGTTGATTTAACCGGAGCCTTAAAAGTTTTTGGTATAAATTTTCTCAATGCTGCCGCTCATATGAGACGACATTGCACTATTGAAGATATATTGAATAAAAGTACTTTCTATGTTTTTCCTATGACTGGCAGTCAACCTTTTCCTGCTGACCTCATTGCTAATAAATTAATTTTAATCGAAGATGAGGAAGAAGTTAATTTGAAAGTTGAAGTTAAAGAAGCAAAACGGGTGGATTGGACAAGATGTAGGCCGGATTTATTGGCTGGTAATATTTAATTGTTAGAATAATTGGTAGTTCTAAATAAAGTAGTAATTGCTTCAAAAAACCTGTTAAATTTCAAATATCTGACAGTTTTACCACTACATATTTTAGGACCATCATTATATTTAACTATAGATATAGTAACTTATTGTATTTAAATAGTTTCATAATATGATGATCCTGTCAATGCGTAAGTCCTAAAACATATAAAAACACTATAAAATTTAGATAAAATCATCGAAAAAAATTGGCTAATTTTTGCTCATATTTCTGTTTATGGGATAAATATAGTATTTCCCGATTAGATTGAATGCATATTAATTGTTATACATAAATAATTTAAATGTATTTTTTGTATATTATTTGCTAAGGAAACGCTATATCTTCATCGTGCAAAGGTCTCACACTAAAAAATTGGGTAGTCCTGCACAGAATAGTGTTTGTTCTAAAAAATATGTTAAATATTAAGTGATTAATAGATTTATCACTATACATTGCAGGACTACCAAAATTTGTATTTCCACTAATTAAATGTTAAAATAGCAACTATACAGGTAGATATTATTATATATATCTTAAAGACTTGTTATTTTAATAACACAAGTATTTATACATATGTTATATTCCAAGTTTGCTCCGATTTTTTTATTAATTTCGTTATTAATCAGTTGTTCACAAATTCCATTAGTGGAAACAAATCAGGCTACTGAAGAAAATTTATACTTAAACGAAGAAACTGAAACCTATTTAGATGCATCTCACATCATACAAGATATAAAAACCTTATCTCAAAATTCTAAAACTTACCTAAATAAATCCTGTTCGGAACAACCACTTTCTAATATTCAAAAACAATTGGATAAGAAGTTTAATAATAAATTCTTTGCTCCTTGGCAAATTAGAAATCCATCATCTAAAAGAACTGTTAATTATGCTTTTAGAATATATAGAAAGAATTTAGGTTATGGAGAAACTCAACAAAAGCGTTCCAGAAAATGGTTTAATGATTTAGTTAAACTAGCGAATATGAGAGCTTATCCAAATACTCGTCGTAGAGCTATAACGATTAGAAATACTAATTTAAGAGATTTACCTACCAATAAACCACTATTTAAAGATTTTAATATAGCTGGTGAAGGATATCCATTTGATAATTTACAAAAATCTGCTATATGGGCTAATACTCCGGTTTTTGTTTCCCATATTTCTGCTGATAAAGCTTGGGCTTTAGTAGATTCCCCACGTATCCCCGGTTGGATTCCCATAAAAGATATTGCTTTTGTTGATAAAAAATTCATTAAAACATGGAAGTCTGGTAAATATGTTGCCATTATTAATGAGCAAACTTCAATTATAGACGAAGATAATTTGTTTCGTTTTAAGGCTAATGTTGGAACTATTTTTCCTAGAATTAAAGAAGAGCAGAATAAATATCAAATTTTGATTGCTATTAGTGATGAAAATCACCAAGCAAGAATTAGAACAGTTTATATTGCCAAACAATTTGCTATAACCAAACCATTAATATTATCTCAATCTAATATTGCCAAAGTAACTAACCAATTATTAAATCAACCATATGGTTGGGGCGGTATGTATGAAAATAGAGATTGTTCTTTAACTACTAGAGATTTGTTCACTCCTTTTGGTATATGGTTACCTAGAAATTCAAAAGCTCAAGCTAAAACTGCTGGAAAATATATATCATTGAAAAATATGAGTTTAAAACAAAAAGAACAAACAATAGTAAAGAAAGGAATTCCATATTTAACTTTATTATGGAAAGAAGGACATATAATGTTATATATTGGAACTTTCAAAGGTAAAGCTCTAATTTTTCATAATTTTTGGGGAATTATAACTAAAGACCACCGTGGTAGAGAAGATAGAAAAGTCATAGGAAAATCAGCTATCACTACTTTACGTCCCGGTAATGAACTTGATAACATTGATGATAGAAAAGGTAATTTTCTTAGAAATATTGCTGGGATGACGATTTTAGCAGCTTCTAATAAATTACAGGCTTGTCGTTGATAAAATAATGTAACTACCTACGATTACAAAAAGTGTAGAAGATAGAAAGATCATAGGAAAATCAGCTATCACTACTTTACGTCCCGGAAATGAACTTGATAACATTGATGATAGAAAAGGTAATTTTCTTAGAAATATTAAAGGTATGACAATTTTAGCAGCTTCTAATAACTCAATACTTCGGACAGTTTTGAAAGGTGGAAGTTCAATAGGCGTAAAGGACTGTTATTATAATATCTAATTAAATGCTACTCAGCTAAAAACCTGAGTTTGATTTAATTGAATTTAGCAATATCAAACCCTTACAAAATCCTATTTTTTAACTTTTAAAACTGTCCGAAGTATTGATAAATTACAGGCTTGTCGTTGATAAAATAATGTAACTACCTACGATTACAAAAAGTGTAGGGTCGGTAGGAACATCAATGCCAAAAGTTTGCAACAATATTCTTCTTATTGGAAATACATATAATACCGTTGTTATAGTAGTTAATTGCAAGCCAATAAAAAAGAAAAAATTCTTCGGTTCAGTTCTGACGAATTTAAAATATACTACTGAAAATATTAATATTATTGAAATTATTATTAGATATAACATTGATTCTCCCGTTTCTACAATTATTTTGATATAACTTTCTGTTTATTGTTATTTCGGGAATTAGGCACGATTTCCCGAAACTATTGCACTACTTGGATTTTGGGAAATACACTTTATTCCATTCTCAAAACAACTATCTTACTAGAGAACATATTGTTAAGACTACTATTTTCTTAATACGGTAAGCTAACAACAGCTTCTAAACCACCTTTAGGTCGATTACGTAAGATTACATCACCACCGTGAGCTCTAGCCACATTTCTCGCAATGCTTAATCCTAAACCGGTACCACCAGTTTCACGATTACGAGATTTTTCTAGGCGAAAAAATGGTTCAAATACGGTTTCCAAAGCTATATCTGGAATGCCTTGGCCTCGATCTGCAATAATTATATATAACTGTTTATCTTGTTCTACTAAACTAATTGTTACCTGTTTAGCATATTTATGAGCATTATCAATTAGATTAACTAAACACCGTTTGAGAGCTTGTGAATCACATGGATAAGGTGGTGGATTATAATCAGTTATGATTTCTAAAGGTAAGTTCATATCTTCATAATCAGCTTGCAAGCTTTCTATCAAGGCCAAAATATCTAAAGGATAATGAACTGTTTCAACGGTATTTAAACCTCGCATAAAATCCAAGGTAGCATCTATCATAATTTGCATTTCGTCCAAGTCTTTTATGAAAGCTTTTTTGCCATCTTTAAATTGCTCTATTCGTAATCTTAACCGAGTAATAGGGGTTTTTAAATCATGAGATATAGCGATCATAATTCTAGTCCGATCTTCCAAATAACGAGTCAACCGAATTTGCATTAGATTAAAGGATCGAATGGCTAGGCGTAATTCAATCGGGCAATTTTCTGATAGGGGAGGATGATGAATATTACGTCCTAAATGTTCGGCGGCTTCCGTTAAAATCGCTAATGGGCGAGTGACCCAGTGTACTGCTAATAAGGATAAAATTAACACAATACCCGATAATACCAACAAAGATAATATTAATCGCCAAGGTGTCGCCACATCTTCTTTGATTGGATGGATATGTTCAAATGTAACCCAATTGCCATCTAGTAATTGTATATTGGCATAGAACGGTCTGTGTAAACGTATCTCTAAGCCCATAAACTTTAATATATTATTGGGAGAGTAAGTCTCTTTTTCTACCATACATAAAGAACGCTTACCTATTTTAAAGTTAAGATAAGCCACAATATATTTGAGACTAGGGGTGTAATTACCCGGCACACAGTCAATAGAAGGCTCTGTCTGCCAAGAGACTTGTAAATGTAAGGTATTTAATATTACTAAAAGTTCATCTCGTTTTGCTTTAGATAAAGAATCCAACATACGAGTGATTTCAATCATGTGTAAAGTTAGGTGTTTTTCTTGTAGTTTGGCTATTTGCCAATGTCGATCTTTAAATAAAATGATAGTACTTAGTACTTGTGCCAATATAAGCCCAACTAATAGCACTAAAACTAAACGTCCAAATAAAGAAGAGGGTAATAATTTCATGTTGGTTTTACCATTGTGATCGATTATATCTACTGATGAAACTAGTTGGAAGCATTATCAATTTTAGTTTTTGCCTCTTCAATAATTAATTCTGTTAAAGCTGGCAAATCGTTCAAATTTTTTAAATTAAAATGGTTTAGAAAACCACGAGTTGTTCCATACAGAGCTGGTCGACCTGGGGTATTACGGTGGGCTAATACTCTAACCCAATTATATTCTTGTAACCGCCGCATTATATCAGTGCTAACACTTATTCCACGAATTGCTTCAATTTCAGAACGAGTTATTGGCTGTCGATAAGCGATAATTGCCATAGTTTCTAACAATACCCTTGAATAACGGGCAGCCCTTTCTGGTTGCAGGTGTTTTAGCCAAGGGGTTAGATCAGATTTAGTTTGGAATCTATAACCACTCGCCACTTGAGTTAATTCTATACCTCTACCAGCATAATCTTGAATCAATTCTTTCAAGGCATGTCGTATAACTTTTCGTTCAGGTGGTGTCGCATCTTCAGCAAACAATTCAACTAAATGGTCAATATCTAAAGGTTTTCCAGCAGCAAATAATGCGGCCTCAATAATGGATTTTAGTTCAGGCATTTTTCTGGTTCCAAAACGAATTGTTTGCCGTAATATTTGGTGGGTATGTTCTTGTTTTTCTTGGAAACGGACTTTACAAAATTGGTAAATGTCTTTGACAACTAATTCAATAGTTTTGACTAAGAGAAAATTTTTGTTTAAATGAAGTTCCAACTGCTTCTGTTACCAGAGTTGGTTGAGCTAACCATTTTGGTTTAATAGGGGTTAAAGTTACCACTCGTTTTTTTGCAACCAAAACATAAACTGCACCAAAATTTTTAGTCCATTGAAAACCAATTTTTTCTATAAATATAGTATATTTTCTTAAACGCTCATTATGGAATGGAACAGCAAAAAAAAAGATATGTTGTTCTAATATATCAAAATTTAATAGAGCTAACCAATCTTTAAGCCGCAATAATGATAAAAACTTTCCATTCCAAGGAATATGATGTCGCATCCTCATTCCCCATAAACTAATTGGGTTGAATCCTAAAATCACCAAATGACCTTCGGGGATCAAAACACGTTCCACTTCTCGTAATATTTCATGGGGATTGACTTCAAATTCTAACACATGCGGCAATACAACAACATCAATACAATCATGAGCAATCGGCAACGTATCAGCTAGTCCATAAATACTGGTATATGGTGTACCAATTATATTAGCGGATCGACTTAAAACACAACGATGTTTAATGCGGCTACTTGTTAATAAACTACTATATCCAACACTACTAATTTGCAATAGATGATAACCGAATAAATGCGGTAAAATCTGTTGAAACATGTCAGTTTCTGCACTCAATAAACGCCTTCCCAACGATGTTTCAAACCACCGGTTTAACTGGACCGTATAATCTGACATTAAAATGGCAATTTCATTCCTTCTGGCAAATTCATTCCACCAGCTAAACCAGATAACCTATCTTGGCTGGTTTTTTCTATCTTACGCACTGCATCATTTACAGCAGCAGCAATCAAATCTTCTAACATCTCTTTCTCTTCATTTATTAAATCCGGCTCGATCTCAACTTGCCTAACATCATGTCTGCCAGTCATAACCACCTTAACCATCCCGCCACCAGATTCACCAATAACCTCCATATTAGCTAGTTCTTTTTGAGCATCTTCAAAATCAGACTTCATTTTTTGAGCCTGTTTCATTATACCAGCGAGTCCATTTTTCATAAATTCATTACCCTTAATTTAAATTGTCAAATTACGATCTGTTCTTTATTTAAGACTGCAAACTTTAGTTTACAAGATAAATTTTAAAAGTTATTTATACGATCTCTTGGTTGGTTCTACTTCTTCAAATTTAAGTTGCTCCTTATGTAATACTTCCGGTTTTCCTTTACCCTGATATTCCCAAGCTGCAACATAGGAAAAATTCTCATCATCACGTTTAGCTTCATTGTCTTCAGTTTGATGTTCTTCCCGAAAATGACTACCACAAGATTCATTACGATGTAAAGCATCTGTTACCATTAGCTGAGTCATCTCTAAGAAATCAGCAATTCGCAAGGCTTTTTCTAAAGTTTGATTAAATTCATCATTAGTTCCAGCCATTTTTAAATTTTGCCAAAACTCGTCTTCCAACTCAGTTATTTTTTCTTGAGCAGATTGTAAACCAGCAGCATTGCGAGACATACCACAGTTATTCCACATTATCAAACCAAGTTCTTTATGAAATTCATCAGCAGTTTTGTTACCCTTAACAGCAAAGATTTTTGCAATTCTATCTTTAGCCGACTGTTCTGCT
>JAUCGN010000413.1 GCA_030378125.1 Thiotrichales bacterium HSG1
GGCTTCATTAAAACGTTATATTAAGAGGTTTCGTCATAAATTTGATTCGGTTATCGAAACTATAGAGTATATCTTTCTTAATATAGATTGTTTTTATGGTGCTTAAATATAGGAATGTTACTATATATCAAGCTATTGCTGCTGCTCGAAATTGCTTTCAACATTGCCTATAATTTTGTATATTACATAATCGGGAAACGCTATATCTCTTTATTGAGTTTTAACTTCTATTAAACTCAAAACTGTCTTTGACTCCCTTTGTAACTACGGAACTGTTAATATGTAATGTTGTCCGAACCATTGTTTTTAGTGAACCTTGCCGTTGCATTCAGTCTCGTACGACCACACATTGTTAATAATGTTGTCTGATCATTACATATTCCTCGCTTTACTGTTCTTTTTGCTAAGTAACTTACAACTAAATTTTTCATGGTTTTATTAGATATATTATTATTTAGTTTATAATGCTATGTTTTCTTTTTAATTTTTTTACTCTTACGCTATATACTGAATTTTGCCAGTCCTAAATAAAGTAGTAATGGATTCAAAAAAATTGCCATATTTCAAATACCTGACAGTTTTACCACTACCTATTTTAGGACTGCCTGAATTTTTATACATAACAAAGTTTAAATATAACTTTTGGATTACTGTACAAAACAAAAAAGGTTTATAATTTTGAAAGACGAATTTCCTCGTATTAAACGTCTTCCTCCCTATGTTTTTAATATCGTTAATGAATTAAAAATGCAATCTCGACTTAGAGGAGAAGATATCATTGATTTTGGGATGGGTAATCCAGATCAGCCCACTCCTAAACCAATTGTTGATAAATTAGTCGAAGCTGCCCAACGCAAAGATACTCATCGTTACTCTGCTTCCAAAGGAATTTTACGTTTACGGCGTGCTATAACCAATTGGTATGAAAGGCGTTACAATGTATTATTAAATCCCGAAATGGAAGCCATTGTCACCATTGGTTCTAAAGAAGGTTTGGCTCATCTAGCTTTGGCAACGGTTGATACTGGAGACCCAATCTTAGTTCCAAATCCAGCTTATCCAATTCATCCTTATGGATTTGTAATTGCTGGAGCTGACATTCGCCATGTACCGCTTGTTCCGGGAGTAGATTTTTTCGCTGAGTTAGTTAAAGCAATTACTAATTCTTGGCCACCTCCAAAAATTTTAGTATTAAATTTTCCGGGCAATCCCACTACCCAGTGTGTTGAGTTAGATTTTTTTGAACAAATTGTTGAAATAGCTAAACAATATAAAATATGGATCATCCACGATTTAGCTTATGCAGATATTGTATTTGATGGTTATGTAGCCCCGTCAATTTTACAAGTTAAAGGAGCTAAAGACATAGCAGTGGAATCTTTTTCCTTATCAAAAAGTTATAATATGCCGGGCTGGAGATTGGGTTTTATGTGTGGAAATCCAACTTTGATTGGAGCTTTGACTAGAATCAAATCTTATCTTGATTATGGTACATTTACACCAATTCAAGTAGCAAGCATTTATGCGTTGGAGGAATGTCAAGATTCTGTTATAGAAATCCGTGATATGTATATGC
>JAUCGN010000414.1 GCA_030378125.1 Thiotrichales bacterium HSG1
TAGGCAAATGATTATATTTTTATAATGATTATATTTTTATCCTGTACAAAGAATTTTTATAATTAGGAAATGATACATGCAAAACGATCTGATTAAACAATGGGCTGAACTTAACAAGGTTACCACCGATGCAATTAAAGAATTGGGTGAAATCAATACCAATGCCATGACTCGTTTGACCCAACGCCAAATGGAAATGATGAACTTGTATATGGAAGGTGGTGCTAAACAACTGGAAAGTTTGGATGGTACTAAGGATATTCAAGATATAGCTACTAACCAATCTCAATTGTTTGAAGAGTTTAATACCAAATTAACCGAAAATGCACGTCAAACTGCTAGTGAACTTGTTGATGTAAAAAATAAATTATCTGAATGGGCTGAAAAAAATACTGAAGTTGCAGCCGCTAACTTATCAAAGTATACTACTAACAGTAATAGTTAGGTTGGATTATAAAATGTGGAAGTGTAACTCTACCATTAAGTTCAAAGTTGGGTTACACCTTAGCTAGCTGAGTTGTTTTGCATAAAATAACATTGATAATCTGGAATATCTAATATTAAGTTCATTATGTAGAATTTATTTCATGTACGTCCCTAATTAATATAAATACAGAAAAAGGATTGTTTTTACTGTATAATATATTTAAGGTTATCTAAGTATTTCAATAATCATCCAAAATTATTTTACATAACGCCAGTTTAAATTTAAACCAATCATACTCATTCCAAATTAATTAAAAATTATGCAACCAACTATTTTAGTTATAGATGATGAAATTATTTCTCGCCATACTATAGAGGCATTGTTGGAATCAGAATATGCTCTGGTATTTGCCGAAAATGGTGAGCAAGGTTTGAAAAGAGTTCAGGCTATGGTTCCAGATTTAGTCTTGTTGGATGTTATGATGAAAGGTATGAATGGTTTTGAGGTTTGCCGCCGTTTGCGAGATGAATTTATTGATTTACCAATAATAATGGTTACTAGTTGGGACGATCCTGTTGCTAGAAATCGTTGTTTGAAATTAGGAGCATCTGAGATTGTTTCCAAACCATTTAAACGAGATGACTTGTGTAAAGCTATAAATAGATTTCTGTGATATTATATCGCTTATGTCTGAACAAAGTACTATTTTAATTGTAGATGATGAACTAGTTTCCCGTTACACAGTTGAAGTTTTGTTGGCAAATGAAGATTATAGATTAGAGTTTGCTAAAAACGGTGAAGAAGGTTTAAAAAAAGCTACAGAACTATCTCCCGATCTAATGTTACTTGATGTTATGATGCCGGGCATGGATGGATTTGAGGTCTGTCAACGCCTACGTTCCAATCCTAAACTGGCAGAATTACCAATTGTGATGGTGACGGCTCTTGACGATCGTGAATCACGCCTACGTGGAATTGAGTCGGGTGCTGATGATTTTATGAGTAAGCCTTATGATCGTGCTGAATTGAGAGCAAGGATTCGTACTATAACTCGTCTTAATCGTTATCGGCGTTTGGTGGAAACTGAAGGAAAATTGGCTTATTTAGCTAATTATGACACTTTAACTGGTTTACCTAATCGAAGTTTG
>JAUCGN010000415.1 GCA_030378125.1 Thiotrichales bacterium HSG1
CAATTGGATCTGTACCAGTTTTAACTGCTACCAAAGCTAAGAAGCAACGTTGTTTTTCTGGGCAAGATTCATCTAAATTGGCTGCTTTAAATGATTCAAATGGGGGTACATCAATATCTGAATAAGTTGGTGATAAATTAGCTTGCCATTTTGCAGATTCTGTTAGTGATTTAAAACTATTGGAATCTAAATTAGCTGACACAAGATACACATCTACATTATGCAAGTCTTGGTCGTTACTCACCATAATTCGAGTTCCAGCATCTGTAGATTCGAGATTTAGTTGTAGAGCTTGAGCCGAACAGCTCAGTAAAATGATCCCAAAAAGTAGGGATTTTAAAATTGACATTGTAGTATTTCCTTAATTAATAATCTATTCATATTTTAAGTGTAGCAACAGGTCGATAGATATGCTAATTTTTTTCTGGCCGATGACATTTTTCAAATGATGAAGTAGTTGTCACCAAATCTGGCAAAAACTTATGGAATAGGACTTTTCATCCTTAACTTTCTGTCTGTTGAATTACCATCTTATTTGCAGATTAGGTACAGACTTAAAGTTTGGTATATCTTGTTTTTATATGATAATAAATAAAAATTCCCTACCCAAAAAGCTCTTAAATCATGTCGGAGCGATTTGTTACTTCATTCACTACTATTATGGGTAATTTTATTTTTATGCGTAACTACCAATACAAGTAGGTTGCTACAATACTGGTAAATAACCAATCTATACTATTTCATTACCTGAATAATTAGACAGACCACAAATTTATTGGTACAATCCTCCCATATAAATTTGAAGCATTTGGTAAGGAATGTAATGGCAAAAGAATTTATTTCATGGCAAGATGACCTAAGCGTTGGGATTCAAGAGATTGATGAACAACACAAAATTTTAATTAAATTAATTAACAGACTTTTTGATGAAGCGATAATTAAACGCAATACCTCCATTGCTAACGAAATATTAACTGAACTGATACAATATACTGTAATACATTTTGCGGTTGAAGAGAGTCTATTTAGGATTTTTAATTATCCTAATTATGAGAAGCATAAATTGCAGCATGAAGAGTTAACTAAGCAAGTGATGGGACTGAAAGTAAAAATTGAACAAGGTGAAGAAGTTAGTACTGAATTAATTGTCTTTTTAAGAAGTTGGTTAACAAAACATATCTTGAAGGAAGATAAAAAATATACCAATTTTTTTACTGAAAAAGGCCTACAATTAAATTGGGCTAAAAAGTCTTGGTTGGGAAAAATTTGGAGTTAAATTATAGTTGGTTTTGTTCCCTGTAACTGGAAAATTAGTTATTGACACTGTTTATTTTCCAATTTACAATAAAGCAATTTAAACAGACTATTCAAAATCATTGTGCAAGTTTAGCGATTAATTCAACACTAAAATGGGAATCAATATATGGGCAAGATTACGGGATTCATGGAAATAGAACGCCAAGAGCGTAAGTATACTTCAGTTTTTGAACGTACTCAACATTATCAGGAATTTATAATACCACTAACGGAAACCGAACTAAGCCAGCAAGGTGCTAGATGTATGGACTGTGGCA
>JAUCGN010000416.1 GCA_030378125.1 Thiotrichales bacterium HSG1
CCCTACAACGACTTGGTACGGTAAATTTTTGGAAAGTAGCGATGAAACCGGGTAAGCCTTTGACTTTTGGTAAATTAAAAGATTCGGCATTTTTTGGTTTACCCGGCAATCCGGTTTCCGCAATGGTTACATTTTATCAATTTGTACAACCAGCATTGCGTTACATGGCTGGACAAACAAAATTCAATCCAATAAGAGTACCAGCAAAATGTACTTCCACTTTACATAAACATCCCGGACGGATGGAATTCCAGCGTGGAGTTTTAACCTCAGATGAGTCAGGTAATTTATTAGTTAGTTCCACAGGTAAACAGGGATCAGGAGTTTTAAGTTCCATGAGTCAAGCTAATTGCTTCATTATTTTACCAAAAGATTGTGGCAACGTAGAAGCTGGTAACAAAGTATTAGTCGAACCATTTGAAGGATTGGTTTAATAAACAACAGAATGTAAAATTTATTTTGCAAACTTACAAATTAATTCTTCGTTCTAAACCTACGGTTTTCTATCATTTTTAAGTTAAGAAATTATGATAAATTGTCATATTAACAAAAGTATATCCTAACGTAGATGGGTATCCAGAAATTTATATTAATTATTTTTAGCAGGAGTCCAAGACTTATCTTGGCATTTCAAACTAAAGTTTGGATTCCCATTTTCAAGGAAATGACAAAAACTATTTTTTTAACTTAATGACATTGATACAGATACACGGGAACGAGGATTAAAGAATTTAATTAACAATTGCTTAGGAGTTATAAATGGCAAAATCCCCAGATATTGATCCACAAGAAACGCAAGAATGGCTAGATGCGCTAGAAAGCGTGTTAGCCAATGATGGTGAAGAGCGAGCTCACTTTTTGTTAGAAAAAATGATTGACAAAGCCCGCCGTTCCGGAACTTATATTCCTCACAGTGCTAATACCGCTTACGTCAACACAATTCCTTATAATCAAGAAGAACACACTCCCGGCGATTCAGAATTAGAATGGAAAATTCGTTCTTTAATTCGTTGGAACGCAATGGCAATGGTAGTGCAGGCCAATCGTCAAAGCTCAGAATTAGGTGGTCATATAGCTACCTTCGCATCTATTGCTACCTTGTATGACGTTGGTTTTAATCATTTTTTTCATGCAAAATCAGCTAATCATGGGGGTGATGTAGTATATTTTCAAGGACATTCAGCTCCGGGTATTTATGCAAGAGCCTTTTTGGAAGGTCGTTTAACTGAAGAACAGATGTCCAATTTCCGCCAAGAGGTCAATGGCAATGGTCTATCCTCTTATCCACATCCTTGGTTAATGCCTGATTTCTGGCAATTTCCCACTGTTTCCATGGGATTGGGGCCAATCATGGCTATTTACCAAGCCCGTTTTATGAAATATCTGCATGATCGGGGTATCGCTAATACTGAAAACAGAAAGATTTGGGTATTTACTGGTGATGGCGAAATGGATGAGCCGGAAGCTCTGGGAGCAATTGCTTTAGCTGCTAGGGAAAAGCTGGATAATTTGATTTTTGTGGTCAACTGTAACCTGCAACGCTTAGATGGCCCAGTAC
>JAUCGN010000417.1 GCA_030378125.1 Thiotrichales bacterium HSG1
GTCTTTCGTAATGAATAAAGATAATAAACAATGGGTTTGGCTTGCCATTGAGGTTGAAACTGGAGAAATTATTGGTTCTTATACAGGTAGTCGAGATGCTCAAGGAGCCAAAGGTTTATGGGATTCATTACCTCCTGTTTATCGACAATGTGCGGTTTCTTATACAGATTTTTGGAAAGCAATGACTCAATCAATACTTTAGATCTAACCGGTGGGGCTCCAGAAATGAATCCCAACTTTCGATTTCTAGTTAAAACTGCTCGACAGATGGGGAAACATGTTATTGACCGTTGTAATTTAACAGTTTTATTAACTCAAGATGATCTGGCCGAATTTTTAGCTATTAATCAGGTTGAAATTATTGCTTCTTTACCCTGCTATTTAGAAGAAAATGTTGATAAACAACGTGGTAACGGTGTGTTTCAAGATAGTATTATAGCTTTAAAGAAACTAAATCAATTAGGTTATGGGCATGATTTAACACTAAATTTGGTATTCAATCCGCAAGGCCCAACTTTACCATCTCCACAAAGTAATTTAGAGATTGAGTATAAAAAATTCTTACATGAAAAATATAATATCACTTTCAATCAGTTATATACAATTTGTAATATGCCCATCCAACGTTTTGGTAGTTCTTTGATTTCTAAAGAAAAATTTAATGATTATATGCAAATATTACGTAATGCCCATCAAGATGCTAATTTGGCAACAGTAATGTGCCGTAATTTGATCAGTATAGATTGGCAAGGTTGTGCTTATGACTGTGATTTCAATCAAATGTTAGGATTAAGTTCAAATATTCATATTTCTCAATTAAATGCGGCAAGTTTACAAGGTAATCCTATAATAGTGGCTGAACACTGTTATGCTTGCACAGCTGGACAGGGTAGCAGTTGTGGAGGAGCTTTGACATAAAACTAGCAAATTTTTTTTTGCACAAATACCAAAAACAGTAATTTAGAATTATCAACTGATATTAAGTCAATTACTCTTCGTTATTGGCACGTAACATCAGTTATCAATTTATATAGAATGTAGATTATTCAACGAGAAAATATTACATGTTTACCATACCCAATTACAAAATTACCAAACAAATTTATGAAAGTGTTAATTCTTTTATATATCGTGCAATAAGGTTAAAAGACAATCAATCAGTCATTCTTAAAATATTGAAAGAAGGTTATCCAACTGCTGACGAATTAATTTTTTACCGTCAGGAATATGATATTATCAAATATTTAGCTGAAGTTGATGGGGTAGTTGATGTTTATGGACTTGATAAATATCATAATACCTTGATAATGAGTTTGGAAGATTTTGGTGGCGAATCGTTGAAAGATTGTTTGACCAAATACCAATTTGATATTGATGAATTACTAAAAATATCTATTCAAGCAACTGAAGTTTTAGAACAAATACATAAACATGGAATTATTCATAAAGATATAAATTCTTCTAATCTAATTTTTAACCCAAATGTTGGCATATTAAAATACATTGATTTTGGGATTTCTACTCAATTATCGCAGCAGGTGATGAGTTTGAAAAATTC
>JAUCGN010000051.1:0-3530 GCA_030378125.1 Thiotrichales bacterium HSG1
GTTAAATTTAATATACATATAATTTATATTTTAAAATTACATAATTCCTTTACGCAACTTAGCATTGTAATTTTATACTTCAATTTTTACAGAAATTATGATAAATCAAATACATTTCATAAATATATAATTTTATTGAAATATTATTTTTTAGAAGTTGTCAATGCGTAAGTCCTAAGATATTAGAATGTCTGTCAACTTGATTTACCTGTAGATAATGAGAAGTTACATTAAAATTTAAGTATTACTAAACATTACATTCCTAGTCGAACAATATGGAAATTGAAATACCAGAATTGTCACTTGTTTTATTAATCGGCGTATCAAGCAGTGGTAAGTCAACTTTTGCTAAACATAATTTTAAACCTACCCAAGTATTATCATCAGATCACTGCCGGGCCATGATTGTTGATGATGCGGTTGACCAATCTGTAACCAAAGAAGCATTTTCAGTTTTGCATTTCATAGCAGCTAAACGACTTGCTATCGGTAAATTAACAGTTATTGATGCTACTAATGTGCAACATAAGGCACGCAAATCACTGTTACGTTTAGCAAAAAAATATCATGTTTCTGCAATAGCAATTGTCTTTAATCTGCCAGAAGAACTGTGTCAAACAAGAAAACAACAACGTTTAGATCGTAATTTTGGTATCGAAATTATCCGTAAGCAGCACTGTGACTTACAACATTCATTAAAACATCTTAAACAAGAAAGTTTCAAACAGATTACCATTCTAAATTCTGTCGCTGAAATTGATAAAAGTAAAGTAAAATTAGTACCTTTTACATGTAATATGCGACATGTGACTGGGCCTTTTGATATTATAGGTGATATTCATGGTTGTTATGATGAGTTATTGATTTTACTGCAAAAATTAGGCTATCAAACTCAATTTACTAATTCCAAACTGACGGTTATTCACCCTAAAAATCGGAAAGTAATTTTTTTAGGTGATTTGGTTGACCGAGGACCAAAAACTCCTCAAGTTTTACAGCTAGTTATGGATATGGTGATGGCTGGAAAAGCCTTTTGTATTAAGGGTAATCATGATGTGAAGTTATTGCGTAAGTTAAAAGGACATAATGTTAGATTGACGCATGGATTAGTTGAATCAATTGAACAGTTGCAAACAACCAGCCTTAATTTCCGCAATCAAGTGATTGAATTTATTGATAATTTACCTGAACATTATTTGTTTGATTCGGGTAAACTAGTAGTGGCACATGCCGGTTTACCAGCAGAATTACAGGGAAGAAATACTGGTAAAGTCTATGAATTTGCTTTGTATGGCAAGGTGATTGGCAGAGATAAATCTGGTTTTCCTATACGTCATAATTGGGCAGCAGATTATAAAGGAACAGCGATGGTTGTTTATGGACATACTCCGGTAGT
This sequence comes from Thiotrichales bacterium HSG1, assembly GCA_030378125.1. Classification (GTDB taxonomy): domain Bacteria; phylum Pseudomonadota; class Gammaproteobacteria; order Beggiatoales; family Beggiatoaceae; genus DRQV01. The sequence continues at coordinate 1,397 of JAUCGN010000051.1, forward strand.
TAATTCACAATGGGTCAATAACACAATTTGTATTGATACTGGTTGTGTTTTTGGAGGTAATTTGACAGCTTTACGTTATCCTGAAAAAGAGTTGGTTGCAACACCAGCTAAACTAACTTATTATGAATCTAATCATTTTGGTTAGTTGTTTATAGTTATTTAATTTAAGTATTACAATGTTTTAGCCAATAGCAAAATTTGTTGTTTCGTGAAATCCACTTTATTTCTGAAACAACCATCAAATTGGTGAAAACATGGTATTAAAGACAATATTTTTTGGAATAAACTTTGAAACAGCCCAACCTGTCTGTAATAATAATAACCAGAAATGAAGAACATTGCATTGTTGACTGTCTTAATTCAGTTGTTTGGTGTGATGAAATAATTGTAGTAGATTCTGGTAGCACTGATGATACAGTTATGATTTGTCGACAGTTTACAGACAAAATATTTATCAATACAAATTGGCAGGGATTTGGTTATCAGAAAAATTTGGCTTTGACAAAAGCAACTGGAAAATGGGTATTATCAATTGATGCCGATGAACAGGTTCCAAAACAATTGCGACAAGAGATTGAGCAAGTGGTAAATCATTCTGAATTATCAGCTTTTCAAATTCCACGTCTGTCCAGTTATTGTGGTAGATTAATCCGTCATAGTGGTTGGTTTCCAGATTATGTAATTCGTTTATTTCAGCGTGATCAAGCCAGCTTTAGTAACGATTTAGTACATGAAAGGGTGCTAGTTTCAGATAATAGAGTTGGCACGTTAAAAACTCCCTTTTTACATAATTCTTTCACCTCATTAGAAGAAGTTTTAACTAAAGTTAACGATTATTCTTCGGCAAATGCACAAATGCACTATGAAAAAGGTAAAACAGCTACTCTAAAAAAAGCTATTTTGCATGGAGTTTGGGCTTTCATACGCACTTATTTATTGAGATATGGTTTTTTAGATGGCCGAGAAGGATTTATATTAGCTATATCAAATGCTGAAGGTACTTATTACCGTTATCTTAAATTGATGTACTTACAAGAAAATGGCAAAAATAAGCCTAATAATAACAACTTATAATCGCCCAGATGCTTTGGAACTTGTATTAAATAGCTTGGTAAAACAAAAATTTACTGATTTTGAAGTTATAATTGCTGATGATGGTTCAACCGCAAATACTGCTAAATTTATCCGGCAGTTATCAACTCCATATCTTTTAAAACATGTTTGGCAAGAAGATCAAGGTTTTCGTGCTGCTAAAGCAAGAAATCTTGCAGTAATGGTTGCTAATGGTGATTATTTAATTTTTTTAGATGGAGATTGTATTCCACGTTTTGATTTCATCGCTAAGCACTGGCAACTTGCAGAGTTGGGTTATTTTGTAGTTGGCAATCGAGTTTTGTTTACTAAAAAGTTTACTCAACAGGTTATTCAATCTTGGATACCAGTTTGGACTTGGCCAATTAGTAAATGGTTGTCAGCCTATTTGAAAGGTAATATAAATCGTTGTTCACCATTGTTGCGATTGCCATTTGTTAGAAAACACTGTCGGCAAACTTGGAAAGGAGTGAAAACTTGTAATCTGGGGATTTGGAAAAAAGATTTTGAACAAATCAATGGTTTTGATGAAAAATTTCAAGGTTGGGGACATGAAGATGCTGATTTAGCTATACGTTTATTACAAATTGGGATACGGCGAAAAAATGGTCGATTTGCTGTCCCAGTTTTGCATTTATGGCATAATGAAGAACAACTTAACCTAGACAATTGGCAACGTTTAAAACAAAGATTATAGTTAGAGTCCAAACTTGTTTGACTAAACAACCACCCGCTAAAAGACTGGTGGGTTAGAGAGTTTGTGTGCTGAAAGCACGGATACGGGGCGATTAGCTCCGTTTAGGTTTCATCTTAAAATTGTCTTGTGAATTAGGTTCAAAATGATGTTCGAGATATTCCTGAATCATTTCATCTGTCATTTGGCCAATAGTTGTACAGAAATATCCTTTAGCCCAAAAATGACGACCCAAGTATCGTTTTTTCAGATTTGGAAATTCCTCAAATAGTTTTCTTTTCGTAGTGTTTGCGGATAGTTAGGAGTTTGAACATGATTGTGCAGGATTTAAGGATTAACAGGATTTTA
>JAUCGN010000051.1:3630-10343 GCA_030378125.1 Thiotrichales bacterium HSG1
AACAAAATAGGTTTAATGGTTTAATCATGTTTTATCCTTAAATCTTGTATAATCATGTTCAAAAACCTCACTACTCCCTCCACTCCAACCGCAAGGGTATTTCTTTGGCGATGTCTTCGTAGTGTTTACGGATAGTTGGGAGTTTGAACAAGATTGTGCAGGATTAAATGATTAACAGGATTTTAAACAAAATAGGTTTAATGGTTTAATCATGTTTTATCCTTAAATCTTGTATAATCATGTTCAAAAACCTCACTACTCCCTCCACTCCAACCGCAAGGGTATTTCTTTGGCGATGTCTTCGTAGTGTTTGCGGATAGTTGGGAGTTTGAACAAGATTGTGCAGGATTAAAGGATTAACAGGATTTTAAACAAAATCGGTTTCTAATGATTTAATCATGTTTTATCTTTTTAATCCGTTAAATCATGTTCAAAAACCTCACTACTCCCTCCACTCCAACCGCAAGGGTATTTCCTTGGCGATGTCTTCGTAGTGTTTACGGATGGTTGGGAGTTTGAACAAGATTGTGCAGGATTAAAGGATTAACAGGATTTTAAACAAAATAGGTTTTAATGGTTTAATCATGTTTTATCCTTAAATCTTGTATAATCATGTTCAAAAACCTCACTACTCCCTCCACTCCAACCGCAAGGGTATTTCTTTGGCAATGTCTTCGTAGTGTTTACGGATAGTTGGGAGTTTGAACAAGATTGTGCAGGATTAAAGGATTAACAGGATTTTAAACAAAATAGGTTTAATGGTTTAATCATGTTTTATCCTTAAATCCTGTATAATCATGTTCAAAAACCTCACTACTCCCTCCACTCCAACCGCAAGGGTATTTCTTTGGCGATGTCTTCGTAGTGTTTACGGATAGTTGGGAGTTTGAACAAGATTGTGCAGGATTTAAGGATTAACAGGATTTTAAACAAAATAGGTTTTAATGGTTTAATCATGTTTTATCCTTAAATCTTGTATAATCATGTTCAAAAACCTCACTACTCCTTCCACTCCAACCGCAAGGGTATTTCTTTGGCGATGTCTTCGTAGTATTTACGTATAGTTGCGTGGGGAAGATTGAGCTTCTTTGTTGCTTTCCATACTTGTTTTTTCTTAACAGTGGATTTGGAATCTAGCCAAGGCCATTTACCATCAAAATTTTTCGTAAGTAATTTTTGCCAAGCTTCATCATGGTAATGTTTTGCTATCGCTTCAATGGCAGCACTACGGACATATTCATGCTTATCATCCTGAATAACTTGTTGTAATAATAAATAGGTTTCTGTACGGTCTTTATAGTATTCAGCTAAAGATGAAACGGCAGCACGGCGACCATATTCATGCCCATCATCCTGAACAACTTTCTGTAATAATGAATAAGTTTTTGGACGGTCTTGGTAGTGTTCAGCTAAAGATGAAATGGCAGTACTACGAACATATTCATGCTTATCACCTTGGATAATTTGCTGTAATAATGAATAGGTCTCTTGACGGTCTTGATAGTGTCCAGCTAAAGATAAAACAGCCGCACAACGAATATATTCATGTTTTTCATCCTGAATAACTTGCTGTAATAATAAATAAGTTTCCTTTTTAAAACAATGTGTTAGAGCATCAAAAGCCATAGCTGGAATTGAAATATATTTAATATTCTTACTCAAATCAATAAGTGATTGTTTAGTTGTTTTACTATCATTCCAAAGTGCTGCTACTACTTTTCCAAAAGCATACATTCCTTGCCAACTTCTTACTTTCTTTTCAGGTTTAGACAACCAACCCAAAAATTTCTCCCTCCTAGGCCAACTTTTACTAATCATCTCCACCGCCGGAACAGCATATTCTTCAAATTGTTGTTCCTTTTTATCAAAATTATCAACTTCATCTCTATCAGCAGTATCTTCAAACCACCCACACAAACTCCCCAGCACCTGTTCAGCAACATCAGCAATCTGATTAATATCAGCCACCTCCGCCAAACACTGCACCGTCAAAATCAAATCATCTGTTTTCTCAAAGGCTTCTTTTCTCTCTGGTAAAATAGCACCAATCAACTTCCCAGCAACCTTTGGTTTAACCATCCCACAAATCAATCGCAACACCTCATGCCAAGCCGAATCCTGACAATGAGCCAAAAAAATATCTTTCTCAAGCTCTTCAGGAGAAATTTCATTGTCAGCCCCATATTGCAAACGGTCAAAAATCTCCGCCGCACAAAAATACTCCAAAAATGTCCGATGCACAAAGCCATATAAACTCGCCCCATACAAACACAAAATAAAATTCCTCTCCCACAACTGATCAACCATACCACGACTCATTCGCCCAACTTCAGTCTCCGGCAACTGCCAACGAACCCGCAAATATTCCGCAATTTCCGCCAACAAATCATCACCCAAAATAAAATTACCAGACAACCCCTTCTCACTCGCCTGCATCCGCCAAGCAACTCGCCGCAACAACTCCAACTTATCATCCTCATACATAAAATTAGCTGGCGTTTCCTCCACCGAAATCTTATGCCCGGTCACATCCCAATGATGACACAAAACCTTAGTCGCATGTTCATACAACTTAGCCCGTTTCTTTGGTAACTCCTGATGCTTGGCAATAATCGCAATCATCGTCAACAACAACGGATTCCCTGCCAACTGCCGAATCGCTGGCGAACTTTTTAACGCCGTCTCAATCCGTTGATAACGAAAATCTGCCTCATTCACTTTATCCCGAAACACCAAATCAAACCAACCCCGAGCAAAACTCTTAATCTGCTCCAACTCCAAATCCTGCAAAGTATATTCATAAAAATCAGCAGCCTGTAATGCCTTGCCCTGATAACCAACAATCCGAGAAGTCACCAACACTCTGGCCTTATCCTGATAATCCAATGCAAAACCAATGATTTGCTGAGTTATTTTCTCCCGTTCCACCGGATCAAAAATCTCATCCAAACCATCAAAAATCACCAAAGAAGGTCGAGTTTTCAACAACTCCTTGAGTTCAACAGAATTAAACGTATAACCTTCCGCCTTACCCAAATTATGAAAATACTCCAAAAACCCACAACATTTATTACCCGCAACTTCCCCCATATAATTGCGTAATTCCACCAACAACGGCAAATGCCCACCAGTCGCAAAAAACTCCAAATTCCTTGCCAACACACTCAACAATAAATACCGTGCCAACGTTGACTTACCCGAACCCGGATCACCAAGCAAAATCAAACGGTTATTATCCGGTTTAGCCACCACCGTCAATACCGACTCAGGTTGAGCTTGCGTCCAATTATCCTGCAATCGCTTAAAATCATCCTCCCGCAATTCATCAGATAATTCATCCGCTTCCAACTCACCCTTAGCATACAACCTATCCAAAATTTCCTTTGGCAACTCTCGTGGTGGCCGACTTTCTCGCACCATCTGCGGCACAAAAACATCCTTCAACAAAATCCCCCCATCATCCACATCATCCCGTGATGGCGGAGTCAAAGCAGATAAATCCAACACCTGATAACGAATCCTTACTCGCTCGGCATATTTATCCCAATCAAAATTATCGCCACCAGTTACACCCAATTTTTCCAATTGATCATAAACTTGATTGCACAAATCATGTTTGTTTTCATATTTATCATAATACTGTTCGTTACCATATTGTTCTGAATTAGCAAGTTTTATTTGAAAATCATTAAGAGCTTGGTTTCGTTGTTCCGTTTGCTTAAAATAAGTATAAATCTTTGGTTTACCTGTTAATTTAAACTGTTCATAAGCCACATCAAATTCATGTAAAGTATATTTCCCGGCCAAAGTCCAAAACAGAAAAATAATAACATCACATTGTTTTATCGCTTCATCATATTCAGTCTGCAATCCGTACTCAACCATTGCATTAACAAAACTATCTTCCCAAGTTATCAGTTTCAGATATACCTCTTTTTCATTGAGCATATCATTTTTCCCAGCAATATTGAGTTTAAGCTCTTTCCGATCCTCTCTCAACTCAGCAGATGAAGCCAAAAATATTTGTGTAGTTGTCATAATTATATTTGTACCCCTACAAACAGTTAATTTAAAACTAAATTTATTATTTTCATTCTTTATACAGGACAGGCTATTTTTGTTTAGGAATACCTATCATATTTTCTAAATTTTTCAAAACTTTATCTTCTATTGGATTAACTTCAAACGGCATCATTCCAGCATCAGACAAATGGCTCCAAATACTTTGCCACACATTCTTTAAAATCCGTAACTTATGTTGATAATCCAAAGTTTTAAAATAAACAATATAACCAACTGTCCATTTATCAACCTCTTGCACTAACATCTCCTCTAACCAAATAATAGGTTTAGTATCTTTTAAAACATCTTGCTCTACCGCAAATATAGCCTCAATTAAAACCTGTTCCACAGCTTTTGGATTATGTTTAGCATGAACATAAACCTCATACATTAACCAATAACCTTTGTCTGGATGACTAAAATTACGAATATTAGAACTTGAAACAATACTATTAGGAATACTCAAAATATGACCAGTTCTTGTCTCAATCTTAGTAACCCGCCAGTTCATATCAACAACTTTTCCATCTTCATAATTCTCTACCTTAATCCAATCACCAATATGGAATGAATCTTCTATACTTAATGCAATCCCAGCAAAAATATTAGATAAATCAACTTGTACTGCTAAACCAAGTAAAATTGTTACCACACCACCAGTAGCCAATGCACTAGTAAACTGTTGTTCAAATATAAAACCAATAATTCCAAAACAAGCCAATAAATAAATTATTAAAGAAGTTATAAAACGAACTAAATTAGGTACTTTACGTTCAGTACTTTCCTCTAAAGGAATCCATAAAAAACGTTCTATCGCAATATTTATCAATATAGCTGTCATTAACCACCACAATATATTGAACATTTTTATAACAAGTGATTTGTACTGATCCATTGAATCCAATAATAATCTTCCAACTAATACCTCTGCTGATATTATTAATAGCAACACAAAAAGGACTTGGAAAAACCACAAATATTTTAAATAATGCACATCTCCATCAAATTTTCTGTAGCTAAGAAAACCTAGCAATATAGTTACTATGCAACTAGTGACAAAAAATATAAAAGCCATCTTATCTGGTATAATTACTTGATAAGCATAAGCGTTATTGCCAATAGCTATTTCAGTGTTAAAAGTTGAATATTCGACTGTATTACCATGATCGATATATTTTGGATTGCCAAGAATTTTCTTTTTAATAATTCCTTGAAAAAAATTAAGTTCTTGAATTGGCCAATTTTTGAAAAAAGAAGTTTTCCTTTGAATTTCCTTGATTTTCTTGAAAATTGCTGGATCATCAGTTACTTCCATACCCAATACATCTACCACATAAACAAGATCATTATGATCTAAATTATGATGTCGGAAGTTAATCCCTATAGAATATTTGTTGGTAAAAAACTTTTTTTTGGGGGAATATAGGCTTTCTTTAAACTGACCTACAACCTTGTAAAGTTGATAGTTCACCTTACCTGTGGATTCATTACCTGTGGATTCATTACCTATGGATTCGTTACCTGTGGATTCGTTACCTATAGATTCGTTAATTATTGGTTTGCCTAATACGATTGGTTCAACTGCATTTAAAAATTTAATTTCATGAGGTTTAATATCACCTTGAAATCGTAGCCATAAACGAAACTCCATCATATAAGATACAGTAGATTTGCTACCATCAAAATGTGGCTTAAAATCACTTATTTTATCGAACTGTAGACCGGCATAAACAACATTAGTTTTGTACATACGTTTACCGTCAATCGACAACAGATGATCATTATCAAAATAATCAGGGGCAATTTTCAACTGGGTGAATGCTGAAATTAAACGATTGGATTTATAAACTCCCATAGACAAAGATTTTAAGGCATTACCATGTTTATCAAAGTAATTTAACCCAGTACTACCAGCAACAGCTTCATCAAATGAGTTGAATTTATAACCTATTATTTGCCTAATTTCGTTTCTAATGGTTAATAATGATTTATTATTCACTTTAATTTGCTTCAATGCTTCAACAATTACAATTGCAGCATCTAAGGCATAAAATGTACTTCTTAGCGGTGGTTCTTGATAAACTTCTTCGTATATAGAGTTAAATTGTTGAGCATATTTATTGGCCGTGTCGAGGATAAAAGGAGTGGAAACATAAATGCCATTGGTATAATAACCAGAGTTTCTACGTTCTGGAAAATAATCTTTAAACCCTTCAGTAAATTTTTTATTATCATAAGCATCAGGAGCCATTAATAAATTTTTAATTCTGGCATCTTTGATCGCTTTAACCAATTTAATCCCAGTATTGGCATTAGTTGCTAAAAAAATTAAACTGGTATCTGATGCCGCCTTCAATTCATTAATTATTCTATCAATATCATTATTATCTGATAACAGCCATTTATTTTTAACTTCTAAGCCCAGTTCTATTGATGCCTGTTCAAACACACTGCCAAGGTAAGAACCATATGGCATTTTAGTTTGAATAATGCTTACTTCAGTTTGATGTAAGATATGTTTAGCATAGTTGGCTAAAAAATTGGCTTGTAAGTTATCATTAAAAGCAGTACGAAAATACCAGTTGCTATCTTGAGTAACTCGCAAATGAGTTGAAACTGGAGTAATAGCCGGAAGATTTTGTTTTTTATAG
>JAUCGN010000418.1 GCA_030378125.1 Thiotrichales bacterium HSG1
ACAAATAACGAAAAACCATTTACTTACAAATTTTTTTTTTAACATATAAATTATTGGTTTGCAATATTGTTGTGTAGTATTAAGTTAAATAAAAAATTGTTTAAAAATAGAATTTGAAAAAAACTCTGCTTTATTCAGAACTACTTAAATTTTTAAACTAACACCATGAATTTAATCAAAAATTGGTTAAGTAATATAAAGCAAAATATTGAACCTCATACTAGAGAACAATTAATAACTACACTACATAATGCCAAACAACATAATTTGTTTAGTGCCGAAACTCTTAGCATGATTGAAGGTGCGTTACAAGTATCTGAACAGCATGTGCGTGACGTAATGGTTCCTAGATCACATATGATAGTGTTAGAACTACATGAATCTCCAGAAAATTTAGTCAAAATAATTGTTGAATCAGGTCACTCAAGATTTCCGGTAATAGGCGATAATCGTGATGATGTACAAGGTATTTTTTTAGCTAAAGACTTACTTGATTATTATGCTAAAGGTACTGATGCCCAGTTTGATATGCGTGATATGATGCGGCCGGCAATATTTATTCCTGAAAGTAAACGCTTAAACGTACTATTGCGGGAATTTCGTACTAGTCGTAATCATATGGCAATTATTGTTGATGAATACAGTGGTGTGGCTGGTTTAGTAACTATTGAGGATGTTATTGAACAGATTATAGGAGAGATTGATGACGAACATGATATAGATGATCAAGTTTTTATCAGTCAACGTAAGGACGGTTCTTATATTATACGTGCTTTGACTCCTATTGAAGAATTTAATGAATATTTCAAATCCGATTTTAGTAATGAAGAATTTGATACTGTTAGTGGTTTATTATTGCAAGCATTTGGTTATTTACCCAAACGTGGCGAAAAAATAGAACTTGGTAATTTTAGTTTTGAGATTATAAGGGCAGATAAGCGAAGGATTAACTTGTTGCGAGTTAAATCTGGGTTAAAAGTTATGTAAAAAATATGCGTAAAATAACATTGACAATCGGGTAGCTAAAGGTATTTCACCCTAAGCTCCGCTGCCATTAATTATTCTATGTTTAATATCAACATGATGTATTGAAAAATATAACAAACTCTGGTAGTCCTGTACAGAATAGTGTTCACTCTAAAAAATATTTTAAGTATCAAGTATATAATAGATTTATCACTATAAATTGCAAGACTACCTAAATTCTTTGTAAGACAAAAATTGTACTTTAACAAATAAATTCAATATTCGGTTATACTCAAAAAGCTAACCCGACCTACATAACCTACTGTATGATATTGTCTAATTATTTTCTTGGAATAAACTCTCCGTTGGGCCAAGAAGGTGCAGATATCACTTCTCCCAAATTAGCATCTATTAATCTTTCTCTAACTTCCAACAAACGTCCAATCAAACCCGGTTCAGCTGCAGCATAAGCTTCCTCATTTTCCTCCCGTTTTACCACTATACCCAAAAGTTCGGTAATCGCATTACCAACTGAATTTTGAGAAATGGTAACAATTAAACGACCTTTATCATCCCGATATAATAATT
>JAUCGN010000419.1 GCA_030378125.1 Thiotrichales bacterium HSG1
ATTAGCTAGTAATGTCAGCTTGAAACAGGATATTTATACTGCAATTGAGCAGGAAATGCCAGTTTATGCTGAATGTGGTGGTTTAATGTATTTGTCCCACCGAATTATTTGGCAAGAACAAAGTTATGAAATGGTTGGAATTTTACCTTTTGATACCGTTATGGAAACGCAACCACAAGGTCGTGGTTATGTTCATTTATCTGAGATTGAACCGGGATTGTGGCCTTCATTAAACTCAGCAACCCATGATTTTTATGCCCATGAGTTTCACTATTCGAGAGTGGTTAATTTACCATCAAATTTGAAATTTGCTTATCGGGTATTGCGTGGTGAAGGTTTAGATGGTAAGCACGATGGTGTTATTTACAAAAATACTTTAGCTAGTTATTCTCATCTTCGTGATGTGGAAAATAATCATTGGACCCAAAGATTTATTGAATTTATTCGTTCTTATAAAATAGGAAAAACAAATGCTTAAAGTTACTGACAGAGCCGCTACTCAAATTTCACAATCTGCTAAAGATGGTGGTATGCAAGAGCTTGCTTTGAGGCTTGCTCCTTACACAAAATCAGATGGTAGCGTGGAGTATAATCGAATGGGATTTGATACGGCCAAAAGTGATGATATACGAATTGTTTGTGGGGAAGTTGAAGTTATATATGAGCCATCTTATAAGGATTTGTTGGAAGATGCGGTGATGGATTTTGTGGAAATTGAAGGTGAGTTTAGTTTTATTTTTCTTAATCCCAACGACCCAAATTATGTACCACCAAAAGATTAATAACATTCTTTCTTTTGATAATTTGATATTTCCTATAAACCAAAGTAATTTTAAATAAATCAATAATTTAAATGTATAGGAACATTCAGTAAAAATCTCCAGAAAGATTGTAATAAATTGATATTTAACAAATTTTAATTTTTTCTTAATAGTCAGCACCTGATACCAATTTTCATAGCAGGGGTATATGGTAGCATTTTTTTCTCGTTTCCAACGGCTTCGTTGGGAATGCAGTCATGACGCACCAGCATCAAATATAATGAAAAACTACGTTGGTGCGTCTGGAATGGGTTACCACTCTGGTGAGTGGGAACCAGAAAAGGATAAAATTATTGCGATTATTTTAACTGGAGCTAATCATGACGGTGGAGTTGGAGTTAAAAAAATTAAGCAAAGTGGCGGTTATATAATTGTCCAAACTCCAGAATCAGCGGAAGCAGATACTATGCCTAAAGCCGCAATTGCAGCTACTAATGTAGATAAAGTTCTGCCATTAGAGCAAATAGGCCCTTTTTTATTGCAGTTAGTGAATAGTTCAATTAAAAAACACTTTGGTAAATACAATAGACATCGCACTAATAGGTTTTCTAATTCTTAAATAACCAGTTATTACATCTAACAATTATATATAAACCTGTTGAATATTAAATATTTGACAGGTTTTTTTATTGCCTTGTACATACTAATTAAAAATTATCCACTTGAGCAATAATATAGAGAAAAATTCTATTTTAATTTCATAATTTTTTGTATTGAAAACTATAATAA
>JAUCGN010000420.1 GCA_030378125.1 Thiotrichales bacterium HSG1
GCTTGATCAATCCATTTTTGCCGCCGAGATGCTGCTTCAACTAACCACCTTGGTTCAATTTCAAATGCAGTGGCATATAAATCTTTCAATTTACCCGGAATTCGGTCAATTAACTTTATCCTTCCATAAAGTTATACAAATTAGTCATCCATACTATGAACAGGAAAGAAAAGATAATCTGGAAAGATTTTGGTATTTCCGAGTCAAACAGAATGGTTAAATCATAGTTCCATAACAATAAGACTGCTGCAATACAGTGGATTAATAAACGATAAGGAATAAAAATTTGTCTACAATCATCAAGAAAAGAGATAATAGCAATCAATAAACAACTGGCAAATAACCATAAGTAATCTTGAATAGAAAAGTAAAGTAAATCAACCAGAAATAACGTTATGATAATAGATAATAATATTGCCAGTCCACCAGTAACTGGAGTTGGTTTATCGTGTAAAGAACGTTCATTTGGTTTATCAAGGATACATAGGAGCGTCTTGGTGCGACTAAAATATAAAGTTAAACCGACTGATAACAAAAAAGCTAAACATATTAAGATCATAGTCCCAAATCCACAAATTTTCTGGGTTGATAACCGAAATCATGTTGGGCTGCTGTAGAATCAAAGCATAAATCTTGGTTAATACGATTCACCATCGCAGTTGATAAGTGAGAATATTTTGGTAACCAAGTGATACAACGGAGCATAGTAGTAAATAATGGTAATGGAACCGATATGATATGAGGTTTTTTACCTAAAAATTTAAAAATAGTTATAACCATATCACGATAACAAAGGGTTTGTCCGCCAGTTAAATTGTATGTTTTATTAGCTGTTTTAGGAGATGAAGCTGCTTGAATACAAGCTGTAGCTAGATCATCTGCATGAACCGGTTGACGTAAACCTATACCTTGCCCAACAATTGGAAAAAAACCAAATTTTTTAATAAAACTAGCGATAAAAGTCACATTTTTATCTAAGCCACAACCATAAACCAAAGTCGGTCGCAAGATTGTCCAAGTTATATTACGCCGTTGACATTCTTTTATCAATGCCTTTTCTGCTTGGGCTAGCTGATTAGCTATAGTTTGTTCTTTAAGATCAGTCGAATTTTCTTTAGTAAAACAACTGGTTGAGCTAAAAACAACAACTTGATTTAATAACGTTATCTGTGGTAAACGTGCTAACAAAGGTGGTAATAAAGACAAAGGAGCTGAATAAAATAGTTTACTAGGTGTTTTAATTGGTAAAATCCCAGTTGCTAAGTCTATTTTTAACCAAGTTATGTTGCCAGTATTTGGGCGTGCTTGACGGCTGATAGCAATTAATTTTGGTAATTTTGATAACAAGAAATGGCCAATTTGATTGGTAGCACCAGCCACAATTATAGTTGACATGTTTTATTAACCATTTGGGGAAATTTGCTACTTTTCCGAAACAACCAATTAGTACTTTGGCAAGAAGATGAAATCTGTGGTTTATGTGATAGATTTATATTATAATACCCCTGTCAACAATATAAATCCTGTGCTTTAAA
>JAUCGN010000421.1 GCA_030378125.1 Thiotrichales bacterium HSG1
TGCACCACCAAATATACCAACAGTGATACCAAAAGCTACTGAAACAGTGAAACTACCTAATATCCCTCCAACAAGGCTAAAGAAAAATACATAACTACTGATTAAGACTAGCATTTCAACCGGAACACCTAATAACCATAAGATTAAAGAAACTAAACTGCATATCCAAATTGGCCATAATCCATGTCCCAAATATAATAATCTAAGGAGAGCTTTGTTATTCCAATAGGTAGCATTTAAACTAGCTAACGCAAAATCTGGAGTTAGATGAGAATCAATATTATTTATATAAGATCGCCAAGCTGAAGGTTTAAAGATTAACCAACCAAATATAACTAGACTAGCTAAAATTTGGCTGTTTGGTAAGATTGCAGTTATGGAATATCTATTAGACATGAGCCTAGTACAGAATAAAATTAAGTGAATAATTGCTTAGGAATGTGCATGAAATAACCTCGACAACTAGACCTAGGTTTTGGAAGCCTGACAGGTCTCAATCTGTCATGTAGAATTTATTTATGATGATGGGTATAAATAGCCAAATCTCTTGCAGCCCTTGCTCCAAACAGATCTAAATAAGCTGGATGTTTAGTTACAGTTTCAGGATGACCAGAACAACAGATATGTTGATTTAAACATATTACTTGATCTGTTGCTGCCATCACTAAATGCAAATCATGCGATACCATCAAAATACCACAACCATGTCGATTTCGAATTTGAGCTATTAATTCATACAATTCATACTGTCCAGCCACATCAACTCCTTGAATTGGTTCATCCAACACCAATAAATCTGGTTGTCGTAATAAAGCTCTAGCTAATAACACTCGCCGCATTTCCCCACCAGAAATACTTTGTAATGGTCGATTCAATAGCTTGACTATTCCCACCTCTTCAAGAGTTGATTGAATATTTTTTTTAGTTCCGCTAAGGTTAATAAATCTAGCTACTGTTAATGGTAATACTGGGTCAATATGTAAATGTTGGGGCATGTAACCGATACAAATATTTTTTTGCTGTAATACCTGCCCCTGTTGTGGAATTATCAAACCTAATACTATCTGAACTAAAGTGGATTTACCTGCTCCGTTTGGCCCAATTAAAGTAACTATTTCCCCACGTTTTACCTGTAAGGATACATTTTGTAAAGCTGTATAATTATGAAATTTTATTGATATATCATCAGCTTGCACCAAAATATTATCCAAGTTAAAACTTTTCATGATAAATATTTGGTCTCTATAAAAAATTACATGTTATACGGTCGTTGTTGTTCATCTTGAGCAGGCACTCTTAACTGTCGTTCAGATTTTGGTTTAGCAAGTTGTTCTCGTAAATAATTAGCTCGTTCAACTATGGTGGGTGGTTTTTCTGGTTGCAAACGAAAAAATCTAGTAAACCAACTAGGACCATCCCCAAGTTCTATATCCTTTTGCAAAGCAGTTTCATAATCAGCCAAAGCTTTCTCATGCTCTCCAATCCAATCATATAATATGCCCCTATTAGCATAAGTAGCGGCAAAAT
>JAUCGN010000422.1 GCA_030378125.1 Thiotrichales bacterium HSG1
TTTATTAGCTACCAACAAGCGTTTTGCCGAAAATGATAATACTTTATATCGTAATAGTAAAGGACATAGTGGAGTAGCTTGTGAAGGTTGTCATGGTAGTCCTCATGCAACTTGGCCAATTGAAGACCCTGATGCTAACGATAATTTGACTGCTATCCAATTACAAGGGCATGATGGTACGTTGATCGAATGTGATACTTGTCATGCTGCTGGTAGTTTAGAATTAACAACCAAAGGGCCACATGGTTTACATAACATCAATGATCCACGTTGGGTTAACGAACATGAGGATTTTTATAAAGATGATGCAAATAATTGTAAAGCGTGTCATGGTAAACAGTTGGAAGGAACACCTTTAGCTAAAATGGCAGTTACTCGTTCTTTTGATGTAGAAGGAAAAACTGTAACTTTAGAGAAGGATAAACAGGTTAGCTGTGATTTGTGTCATGATAAACCTGATTTGTAAATTCGTATAAATTTTTTGGGTAGTCCTGCACAGAATAGTGTTTGTTCTAAAAAATCTGTTAAATATTAAGTAATTAATAGATTTATCACTATACATTGCAGGACTACCATTTTTTGGTACTAGGCTCAGATTATTCTGGAATAATTGATAGTCCTACACAGAATAGTGTTTACTCTAAAAAAGTTATAAATATCAAGTGATTAATAGGTTTATCACTATACATTGCAGGACTACCCTTAAATCTATTAAAACAGCTTTTGATGAATTACAAATTTTGAAAGCTGTCTAGTTTTGGGTTTATTACTATTAGTTATTCTTATTTTTCTTCTGCGTAACTTCAGTCATTATATTATAATACACTTTAATTGCTGAACGTTAGTTCTTGTGCAAAAGTTTCTATTATAAATTCTGCCTATTCTCTCTTATTTTTCACCACCTTATCCTGTATAAAGATACTGTATAACTAAAAATAATATCTATAAATATAAAAAAATTTCCCTAAAGACTAGACAGAAGTTTCTTTTTAGTGTATGATGCCTACCAAATGAATTTTGCAGTCGGGTAAGGAGTTGTAGCTTAGGATTTCAATCCTCTTCAACTTCACCACTGCCCTGATAGCTCAGTTGGATTAGAGCGTCCCCCTCCTAAGGGGAAGGTCAGAGGTTCAATTCCTCTTCAGGGCGAAGATTTCTCCTTGTGTTGTGTCGTTGGTCAGGGTTTATCGGTACATTAAAGTTGCCGGTACTCTGACCGTTTTTTTTGCTTAAACTTGTTTTAAACTCCTCCCTGTATCATCAGTCGCTTCCACCAAAGCAGAAATCATTGCCGGATCATCGGATAAATGACCAGCACTTGATATTATTTTTAGTTTAGCGGTGGGCAAATGTTGTTTTAACAGTCGTGAATTGTCTGGTAAACATACTAAATCTTTTTGTCCATGAATAAGAATTGTTGGTATGTCTACTACTTTGTCTATATTTAAGATTAGTTGATTTTCTCCAATAAAATAATTATGGTATAAATAATGACATTCAATGCGTACTGAATTTAATAATTTTT
>JAUCGN010000052.1 GCA_030378125.1 Thiotrichales bacterium HSG1
CTTTAAAATATAACTCACATTCTTCCCATTGCTTCACAGCTTTTTGCATATTTTCAATAGCTTGGGTTAAATCTGGATTTATATAAAAGACTATGCGATTAATATTGGTAGCAACCGCAACAATCATTGCTCCCTCAATTAGTTGGTGAGGAGTTTTTTCTAGCAATAAACGATCTTTGAAAGTTCCCGGTTCATCTTCATTCCCATTACAAATTAAATATTTTTCTCGGCTATTAGTTTGTTCAGCAATAGCTTTCCATTTAAAATAAGTTGGAAAACCACTACCACCCAAACCACGCAAACCAGCCTCTTGTACCATTGGAATTGTTATTTCTGGGGTGTTCAATACTTTTTGTAATCCTTTACCACCAACATTTTCTAGCCAGACTTCTAAATCTAAAACTTTGCTGTTTTGGTGTAATAAGACTTGATTTAGCTGTTTCATTTAAAGTTAGCCATAATATTTTTAATTGTTTGAAACTACAAAATATATTAACATACATAGATTAACTTAATACTAAAAAATTTTCAACTATTTAACTCAATTATAGTAATTTACCATATCTAAAAATACATTATATTTCAAACAATTCCAATACGATAAATTTTTTCTTTGTAATTTTTAGCTGGATGGTTGTAATTATTGCAAAAATATGGCAAAACGGTTAAAATAAATCTTGATGACGGAAGTTTTAAAACTTTACTAAAGGACAAAAAATTATGATTAGGTATTGGTTAATAATGTTTATATTGGTAACGCCATTACATGCTGATGATGATATACAAACTGAAAAGAAACATGTAAGATTTGCCAGTGGTGATAGTTATTATGGTGATTTTGAAGGCCGAAAGCGTAGTGGCGAAGGAGTTTATATCTGGAAGAATGGTGATCGTTATAAGGGAGAATTTTTTGAAGGTAAACGAGACGGAAACGGAATTTATATTTGGAAGAATGGAGATTACTATAAAGGTGAATATGTAGAGAACAAACGTGATGGCATGGGAGTATATGTTTGGGAAAATAATAAATCTTTTAGAGGTAATTTTATTGAAGGTAATCGTGGTGAGGGTAAAATAACCTCTTTAACTAGAAAGCCTAAAATTCCTAAAATTGAAATAATGGCAAAGAATAGAGGTAAACCTGCACCGGATCGTCCAACTCAAATGGATCATATTGAGAAGTATGAGTTATTAGCATCTAATCAAAATACTGTTGAATCTGATACTGATCATTCTGAAGAACACGTTACCGATTCAAAAGATGATGATTTATCTGCAAATAATGAAATGAAAACTGCTGATGAATCCAAAAATTTTGAAGAAGAAGTTGCGGATTTAAAAAATGAAAGTCCAGAAATTGATGAGGTAGAAACTGAGGAAAATACTCCGATTGATGAGATAGAAACTTTAGAAGCTGAGAAAAATACTCCGATTGATGAAGAGGTTGTAGATTTAAAAAATGAAAGTCCAGAAATTGATGAGGTAGAAACCGAGAAAAATACTCCGATTGATGAGATAGAAACTTTAGAAGCTAAAGAAAATACTCGGATTGATAATGATGATACAAATAAAGAAGTTACGAATATTCAAGAAAGTGAATCTATGTTGGCATCAGTAGTTACTAGTGCAAAGTTCATAACTCCTTCTCTTCTCACTGAGGCAGATACTCCGGATATTGACTCCGAGATAATATCTACCATTGAAAACAAGCTTAATAATTCCAGTTTTTTTAGTAAGGTTAAGGTAACTTGGCCAAATGGGGATTTTTATGACGGTGAATATACAAATGGTGAGCGTACTGGTGAAGGGTTATATATTTGGGCTAATGGAGATCGTTTCTTTGGTGACTTTGTTAAGGGTAAACGGCATGGAATTGGTATCTATAAGTGGAAAAATGGTGATGAATATATTGGTGAATATACGAATGATAGACGCACTGGTAAAGGTTTTTATATTTGGGCTGGTGGGGATCGTTATCAAGGAGATTTTAATATCGGTTTTCGGCATGGTAAAGGTACCCTAAAATGGATCGATGGCGAATTGTATAATGGTGATTTTCTAGAGGGTAAACGTACTGGTAAGGGAGTTTATGTATCTAGTGGTGGAGATCGTTATGAGGGTTATTTTCAGGATGGTAGACGTACTGGTAATGGTTTTTTAACTTCAGCCAGTGGTGGTTTAATAAAGTTAGAATTTGAAAAAAATCCATATCTTCTTCAAGAGCTTAGATTTGAAAAAGGTAAACTTGTTTCTGCTACTGCGGAAGAAGATGAAATTAAATTAGATGGAAAGAAATAGTAAATCATCCTAAAAAAAGTACAAATTTCTGATAGTTCCTCCACCAATGCCTCATCGTTATACACAAGTCAAAAATATCGAATGTAGAGTGGTAGCGAAATCTACCATTTTCAAGATAGTGGTGGGTTTCACTTCGTACTAATCACACTACATAAATTTTAACCTTTAAATTGATTCGAATTACACA
The DNA here is from genome assembly GCA_030378125.1 of Thiotrichales bacterium HSG1. Classification (GTDB taxonomy): domain Bacteria; phylum Pseudomonadota; class Gammaproteobacteria; order Beggiatoales; family Beggiatoaceae; genus DRQV01. The sequence continues at coordinate 2,486 of JAUCGN010000052.1, forward strand.
AAAGAATACTACCATTTATTTTATGCATATCCCTAATTAAATTCACTAATATTGTGATATAATTATCACCCAAAGATATACGACACTTGGTTATAAATTGTTTATTAACTGTTGTTTCACAAAAGCTTTCACTCAAAATACTAGGCTCTATTTGGTATTCCTTAAATCCTGAGATTAAAGTTAATAAATTTTGCAGAAAATATTAATTTTGATCGGACAAATTCATCCAAAAGGAAGAAAGTAATGAAAAAATTTTTTACAAAATCCAAAGACAAATCTAAAAGTACTTCATCTCCAGAAGCACCTATTATTAAAAGTTCCACAACCACCGTTACTGAACCGGTTAAAACTGAATCTAAACCAATTTCAAAGGTAACTAAGCCTGAATCTGTCAAAGCCACAGTGCCTATTCAAACGAAACCAATTGAACCAGCTAAAAAAGTTACAACTCCACCAATTCAAGCCAAACCAATTACATCAACGGTTGAAAAACCAGTTAAAAAGGAACCACCCAAAAGTCATTTTACCTTGCCAAATTGTCCAGACTGGGAAGGAGATTTTTCTGAATATATAGAAGGTGTTCCAAATGTTTCTGGTTCTGAAAAAGTCATGCAAACTACCCTAAAAAATGCTAGTTCTCAACCAGTATTTTTAACAGACAGTGGGATAGATTTCGGAAATATACGCGGTGCTTGTGCTATAGCTTTACATATGCACCAACCACTGATTCCAGCAGGTAGTGGAGATTTACAAACAGCAGAAATTATTAGCAACCTTAAATATATGTTTGATAATCAATATATTGGTGATAATCATAACGCCCCAGTATTCCATTGGTGTTACAAACGTATTGGCGAATTCATTCCTCAACTTATGAATGAAGGCAAGCAACCAAGAGTGATGTTAGAATACTCTGGAACTTTGTTACACGGATTGCGTCAAATGGGATTGCATGATGTAATTGATGATTTAAAAACCGTAACTTTAGACCAAAATTATAGGCGGGCTGTGGAATGGCTTGGTTGTCCTTGGGGACATGCGGTAGCTCCATCAACTCCAATTCAAGATTATCGACTACATGTTTTGGCTTGGCAACATCATTTTGCGGCTATTTTTGGTTTAGAAGCATTGAGTCGGGTGCGAGGTTTTTCACCTTCTGAAATGGCTTTGCCTAACCATCCTGACATTGCTTATGAATTTGTGAAAACTTTAAAAGATTGTGGTTATCAATGGGTTCTTGTACAAGAGCATACAGTAGAAAATCCGAATAACGGACATAGTCCAGAGCAGCCTCATATTCCACATCGTTTAACCTGCACCAACTCTCATGGTGAAACTTGTAGCATCATTGCAATTGTTAAAACTCAAGGTAGTGATACTAAATTAGTAGCCCAAATGCAGCCCTATTATGAAGCCAAAGAACAACATCGGGTTAATTTGTCTGGTAAATCAATTCCACCATTGATAACTCAAATTGCTGACGGTGAAAATGGCGGTGTGATGATGAATGAATTTCCTAACAAATTTTTTGAAGTTTCTAATGACAGTTCTGGTTCTAACACCCCATTGATGAATGCGACTGAGTATTTGGAACATTTGTTTGCGATGGGTATTAAAGAGGAAGATTTACCAATTATCCAACCAACTATGCAGAAGAAAATTTGGGATCGTTTTCAACCCGGAGATGGCCCGGAAAAACTGGCTCAAACTATTGAAGAAATCAAGAAAAATGACCATCAGTTTCATATGGAAGGTGGTAGTTGGACCAGTGATATATCTTGGGTAAACGGTTATGACAACGTTATCGGGCCTATGGAAAGAGTTAGTTCCAAATTTAATGAGAAAGCTCTCAAATCTCAAGTCCCAACTAATGAGCATAGATATCGTAACGCTTTATTCCATTTGATGACTTCTCAAACTAGCTGTTATCGTTATTGGGGACAGGGACTTTGGACTGATTATGGTCAGGAAATTTGTCGTCGTACTGATGATATTTTGAATTATGATTTTTAGTTTTTTTGTACCTGATATTTTGTCTGAATCAAGATTTACATGATTATAAGATTTTCAAGATAAAACTTGTAATAAATCATTGGTATAACAAATTTTGATTCTGAACTATACATTTATGGAGATGTTTGAATGTTACCTTATTATAACAATGCCTATGCCAAAGCCAAACTGATTGGAGCATTATTAAAGCTAGAAAAATACTCAGTTTTTACCGATTTAACTTTGAACCTTGATAATAAAAATTATACTCCAGATATAAGTCTTTACCCTAAAAGAGATGTGAACCTGTCATTGCCAGAACCAATAGAAATGATTGAAATGCCGGCAGTGGCTATTGAAGTATTATCACACACTCAAACACTAGAGGAAATATTAGATCAGTTTACCGTTTATTTTGGAGCAGTAGTTAAATCTTGTTGGTTAGTAGTACCAATTGGAGGTGCTATAGTTGTTTACACTTCTCCTGAAGAAGCGGTTCATTTTACTAGCGGTGATGTTATTGATGAACAAATGAATATTCATTTGCCAATTGATGACATTTTTAGTACAGAAGCATGATTTTCAATATAGCAGGTAATTTTTTATGTCAAATAGGATTGATAATTAATGTCCTGTTAACATATCTACCTGCTGTCTAAACAGAATTTTTCACTAGCTAATACAAACGTGCTCTTCAGAATCAGTAACAACTACAATTGGTATAAATAATGGATTATAGTGCAGTGATATAGTATTTCAGAAAATAAGAGTCCATTTTAGGCTAAAGTTTTTTCCAAAAAGCTTTCAGCCTAGAATATTTTAGTTTGGAAAACCAAGATAAATCTTGAACTCCTACCAAAATATTTATCTGAAAAGCTATAGGTCTTCGCCTAAACAAAGTTACACAGTGTATGAGAATGATGGTTAATCTTTCAAGATTTGCCTTTTTTTATTTAATTTTTTAGGAAATTTTTATGACAATTAAATATTTCACTAGTTTTATTTTAATCTTAATTTTTACTGGTTGTGGTGGTGGTAGTGATGATAATAGTGATGGCAACAACAACAATGTTAGTTTAAGTGGAAATATTCTGGTATCTAGTAATACGGATAGAGATAGTGATGTAAATGATACTAGCACCAGATGGTTATCTAACAGCAGTATATATGAAGCTCAATCTATATCTAATCCAGTAATTTTAGGTGGTTATGTTAACCAACCATATGCCGGTCCAATCGGACATTCTTATGAATCAGGAGATTGGGATGATTTTTTTGAGGTAAACTTACGAGCCGGACAAATTATTACTCTGTTTATAACTCATCAAAATTTATTAATTAATGATCTAGATTTGGCCTTGTTAAATGAAAATGGTTACATTTTAAATTCTTCAGTTGGGGATGGTAAAAGCGAAAACTTAATTGTGCCAGCTGATGGCCATTATTTTGTACAGGTGCAAGCTCATTCTGGAGCGTCCAACTATGTATTGACGATAGGACAAAATACTTCTATTAATACAACTGGAATGCGTTTAAGTGATAATTTTGTGCCAAACGAGGCAATTTTACAGCCATCTCCATCAATTCAAAGTTTGGACAACAGATTTACCATCCAGAGTTCAGACCAAAGTCGGCGTATGTTAGTAAAACTCAATAGTTTCACTACTCAATCTAATAGTAAAAAATTTATCAGTACAGAATTAGAAAGTCGTTATAATACATTAATGGAAATCAAACGTTTGCGTAAAGATGGCATTAAAGCAAACCCAAATTATAAATGGAATTTATTTAGCACTACACCCAATGATACTTTATATAAATATCAATGGAATCATTCTATTATAGAACTACCTCAAGCGTGGGATTTTACCGTTGGTAGTAGTACGGTGACAGTTGCAATACCTGATACTGGGGTATTATTGGGACATCCAGATTTAGAAAATAAACTAGTTCCCGGTTATGATTTTGTTAGAAGTCGTTATTCTGAGGTAGATAGTGAACGTGGGATTGATTCTAATCCAAATGATCCGGGTGATCAACTACCCGGAGGTAGCTCATTTCACGGTACTCATGTTGCGGGAATTATAGCTGCTCAGTCTAACAATAACAAAGGTATAACTGGCATTGGTTGGAATACATCTATAATGCCATTGCGAGCTTTAGGTAAAGGTGGTAGTGGTACCGAATACGATATTGAACAAGCAATCCGTTATGCGGCTGGTCTACCTAATGACTCTAATACAGTGCCAACTTATCCGGCTGATATTATAAACCTTAGTTTAGGTGGTGGAGCTTTTTCCGAAGGTACACAAGTGTTGATGGATGCAGTTTGGAATGCGGGAGTTATTGTAGTAGCAGCTTCTGGTAACGAAAACACTGATACACCAATGTTTCCAGCTTCTTTAGATAGCGTTATTTCGGTTGGAGCGGTGGACATTAACAAACGTTTGGCATCATATTCCAACTATGGCAGTCATTTGGATATAGTAGCTCCCGGCGGAGATAATACTCCTGATATCAATGGTGATGGTAATCCAGATGGAATTATTAGCACTATGGGTGTTAATTCATCAGATAAACGTTTGCAACTTGAATATTCCTATAATTATGCTTTAGGTACTTCAATGGCAGCACCACATGTAGCTGGAATTATCTCTTTGATGAAAGCTGTTAATCCCAATTTAACCCCACAAGATGTAGATAATTTAATAACTAAAGGTCAAATTACCGATGATTTGGGTGTTAAGGGACGTGATGATAAGTTTGGTTATGGTTTGATCAATGCGAGAAAAGCTGTATTAGCAGCAAGTAATCTATACACAGGTACACCATCACAAGTTACCTCACCATTTTTGGTTGCTAATCCTAAGTCATTAAACTTTGGAATAAATACTACTTCTACTATTTTATCTTTGACTAATCAGGGAGATGGTGACTTGGAAATTATTGATATTTCAGATGATTCTAATGGAATTTTATCCATATCTGGTAATGGTTTAGGTAATTATACCGTATTTGTTGACAGAAATTTATTGTCCTTTGGTACTTATACTGCGACTATTACTGTCACCTCTAACGTTAATGTGGTAAAAATACCGATAATTTTTCAAGTGAATAATAACTCTGATTCCAATGGTGATGCTGGTTTGCACTATGTCTTATTAATTGATCAAGGTAGTTTGGAAACCATTCAACAAATTGAGACAGAAATCAATAATGGTTCTTACCGTTTTCGTTTTGATAATGTTCCACCTGGTGAATATATCATTGTTTCAGGTAGTGATTTTAGCAATGATGGTTTTATTTGTGATGAAGGCGATGCTTGTGGGGCATTTTCAACTATATATCAACCAACTACTATTAATGCTAATAACAGCCGTAGTGGTATTGATTTTAGTACCAGTTTTAATGTCTTATATCACTCTCAAACGGTTAAAAAAGATTTAAGTTTGCCAAGACTGGGTTTTAACAAACGAATTAAAAAACATAGATTGGCTAAATAAAATGTGATTATATGTTGTAACTATGGTGTTGTTAATATATAAAACTGTCCAAACTATATGTTTGGGCATATTTTAACTTTCAACATATTCTACCATCAGTTGCAGTCTTTTTTTGCCACGAAAAATATTTATATCTAACCTATAAGCTAGTCGCACCTGAGTTGTGTTTAGTTCTATATTTCCAGTATTAAAAGCAATTGCATCAATTATTTGTCCACCACCAATTGGGCGTACTTGCATTTTTAAATGACGTTCTTTCAAAATCTTATGATCAACTAACTCAAATTCACCATCAAAAATAGGTTCTGGAAAGTCATGTCCCCAAGGAGTTAATTTCCGTAATTTTTCGGCTAAATTTAGGTTAAAGTCATTAGTAGTTAACTCTCCATCACTAAAAATAACTCCATGTAATTCATTACTGGATAGGAATTTACTTATTTCTTGGTCAAAGGCCTGTTGAAAAGTTACAAATTGATCACGTTGAATAGTCAACCCAGCCGCCATCGCATGACCACCAAAATGAATCACCATGTTTGGATTTTTAGTTGCTATCGTATCAATAACATCTCGAATATTGACTCCGGAAACTGAACGTCCCGAACCTCTTATTGTGGTATTTGTACCATGAGTAAAGATAATCACTGGTCTATGCAAACGATCTTTAATCCTTGATGCCAAAATTCCAGTTACTCCTTGATGCCAATTTTCATCTAACAAACATAAACCAAAGCTATCTACCTTATCTATATCCAACATATCAATTGCTTCTTGATTCATTTTAGCTTCTTCAACCCGCCGTTCCTGATTAAAAATTTGTAATAATTTGGTATGTTGTTTAGCAATTAAATCATCTTCACACAATAAGCAAGCAATTCCATAAGACATATCATCCATACGTCCAGCCGCATTTAAACGTGGGCCTAAATAAAAAGCCAAATCACTAGCAACTAAATTGGCTTGATCTCGTTGCGCTTCTTGAATCAAAGCCCGAATCCCAGAACAGCAATTATTAGCTTGAATCCTTCTTAGTCCCTGCTCAACCAAGATACGATTATTATAATCCAAACTCACCACATCAGCTACAGTTCCCAAAGCAACTAAATCAAGATATTCAGCCAAATTAGGTTCCGGAATATCTTTAAACCAGTTGTTGTCTCGCAAATGAACTCGTAATGCCAACATTACATAAAAAATAACCCCCACTCCACACAGATTTTTGCTAGGAAAATTATCACCCGGCTGCTTAGGATTCACGATTGCATCAGCCGCAGGTAATTTATAACCCGGTTCATGATGATCAGTAATAATAACTTTCATACCTCTCTGTTTGGCCGCTTCAACTCCCGTATGACTAGAAATACCATTATCAACTGTTACCAACAAATCTGAACCAGTACCAGCTTCAGTTGTAGTCATTAATGGCAATTTATCAATTAATTCAACAATTTCTGGTCGTAAACCATAACCGTGTTCCTTACGATTAGGTACTACAAAACCAACTTTTTTAGCCCCCATTTTCTTTAAAGCATTGATGGCCAAAGTACAACTGGTTGCTCCGTCAGCATCAAAATCAGCTACAATTAAAATTCGGTCTTGTTTTACCATAGCTGTGTATAATAAATTCACTGCTTTATCTATGCCTGATAGAGTAGAATATAACAATAAATTTTTTAAACTGTAATCTAATTCAGAAGCTTCCTTTACGCCACGATTGGCTAATACTCGTTTAAGAACTGGGTGAAAATTATTGGGTAAATTATTGACTACACCATCACGTCTTACGATATTTTTCATTTTTTTATCATCACAAAATCTGTTATACTCTAGAGTTATATGCGTTTTCTAATTTTAAGTCAATATTTTCCTCCCGAAACTGGAGCTCCACAGACAAGACTAGCATCTATGAGTCGTGAGTTATTGCGTCTCGGACACACTGTTGAAGTAGTAACGGCTATGCCAAACTATCCCACTGGAAAAATTTTCTCTGATTATCAAAACCAGTTTTATCAACTTGATAACTGGGAAGGAATTAAAATACATAGAGTTTGGATGTATGCTACCAGTGGAGCCGGAATTAAACGTTTGTTAAATTACCTTTCCTTCACTTTTACTGCCACAATGCAACAAAATGCAACCCATACTACTCAAGCTAGTGAATTAGCTGAAAAAGCTAAACAAAGGGCCAAAA
>JAUCGN010000423.1 GCA_030378125.1 Thiotrichales bacterium HSG1
CCAAACCTTATACAAATCAGAACGTTTATATACCAGTTTGATTCAAAATAATGGAAAAGTTAGTGTTGCTTATGATGGAAAAATGATTCAACCAACATTTTGTTTAATGAAATGTAGTTTACTAACAGACTTATTGGCTTTTTTTAAAATGAATGAACATAGCGTGCATCGTTTTTTACAGAGACATGAAGCAGTTGAGGTAGATTTTTCTGATCTTGCAGACAGCTTTTTAAATATAAATACTATGGAAGAACTTTCTATTTACGAAAAGCAATGACCACTCCGATTATAGGTTTTGTAGCCTACAGTGGCACTGGTAAAACCACTTTATTGTTAAAAATTATTCCTATATTAAGGAAAAAAAATATTCGTATCGGTATGATTAAGCATACTCACCATAAAAAGTTTGATATAGACCATCCGGGTAAAGATAGTTATCGCCTGCGTCAAGCTGGGGCTGAACAAATGTTAGTTGCCTCTGGAAAGCGTTGGGCGTTAATGGTTGAAATGGAAAATAAACTTGATGAACCTAATTTGCAACAGTTATTAGCTCATTTAAATCAGGATAAATTAGACCTAATTTTAGTTGAAGGTTTTAAGCATGAAAATTTTCCCAAAATTGAAGTTTATCGTCCTAGTTTAGGCAATCCATTACTATTTCCAAATGATAAGTCCATAATTGCAGTTGTTTGTGATGAACCATCATTAATAACAACAACTTTACCAACCTTTGATATTAACCAACCGAAATTGATAGCAGAATTTTTAATGCAACTTTTAAGGTAAACCAAAATTTATTTAAACAACAATTAATTGTATTTGCGTATAATTTTTTGAGAGAACAACATGTATTATATTGGTAACTTTGCACTTTCCAACTTTCGGCATGAAAGATTACTAAAAAAAGCTTCTATTCCCAATTTAGATAGAGCTAAATATTTGTATTTAATCGATTTAGAGCGAGAATTATCTGCAACTGAAACATCTCGTTTAAAAGCTTTATTACCAGATTATCAAACTGACTTTAACTTGACTTCGGGGGTGTTAGTGTTACCACGCACCATTTCACCTTGGTCAACTAAAGCAACTGATATAGCTCACGTTTGTGGTTTGACAGCTATAAAACATCTGGAAAGAGGAATTTGGTGGCCAAATCTTGATATATCTAAGATAGAACCGAATTTAATCCATGACCGTATGACGGAAAGATTGTTACTAGACATTGATTCGACTATATTTGAGCAATCTCTCCCTAGACCATTAAAAACTATTGATTTATTAAACATTGGTAAACCATCTTTGGTGCAGATTAATCAAGAGCAAGGGCTGGCTTTGTCGGAAGATGAAATAGAATATTTATATACTAATTTTAAAGAGTTAAATAGAAATCCCACTGATGTTGAATTGATGATGTTTGCTCAAGCTAATTCTGAACATTGTCGCCATAAAATTTTCAACGCTAAATGGATAATAGATGGTCAAGAACAACCTCTGTCATTATTGCAAATGATTCGTCACACACAT
>JAUCGN010000424.1 GCA_030378125.1 Thiotrichales bacterium HSG1
ATAGGCAAATATATGTCCTTCTGTATTATCCAACCACAATGAATTTACTAAACATCCTATCACAATAGTAACGACTAAACCTTGAGCCATTAAACTAATCTGTACATCCAGTAAATAAGTAGTTCTCCACATTAAATATAATAATAAAATAAATAACCCAAGTCCAACCATTCCCCATTGGACTGCGATCATTAAATAATCATTATGTGGATTAGTGACATGTTTCATATGTAATTTATTGTATTCATATGAAAAGCTTCCAGTACCACTACCTAAAATAGGTTGTTTCAATATTAATGCTAAACTGTTCTTATAAAATTCTAATCTGATCCCAACCGAGGTGTTGCTATTACCATCTTGATAAGATTGGATATCTGTGATAGCTCTATCAATTCTATTTTGCAAGATACCAGAAAAATTATAAACAATTCCTCCTACAACCAACAACACTAAACCTCCGATTAAAATGCCTTTTAAATTAAATACTTGATAAAAAAATACTAAAATTAAACAGAGTAAAATTAAATAACCAGTGCGGCCAGCACTCATAAATAATATGTTATAGATAGCCATGACTATGATTATGTTGTATAACCATTTTAGGTCGATATTTATTTTTAAAAATTTTAGTTTTGAATTTTGCCAAGCTTGGATTGCAACGAAGTAAGTAGCTAATGCCATTAATAAATTTTGGGTAATATGGTTCTTAAATACAAAAGGATTATCTGCATTTCCTTTACCAATTTCTATCCCGGTTATCGCCATAAAATAGGATAAAAATAAGGTTATTCCCATTATAGCCAAAAAGGTATATAGCCCAAATTTACGGGTCTTTTCTTCTTGAAAAAGTAAAATAAACATTGGGATATAAAAAAATTCCCGATACTTATTCAACATGAATACACTTTCAGAAAAAGAAACCGAAGTATATAAAAATCCCAAACCAATGATAGCAACAAGTAATATTGCTGTTATTGCAATACTGTTATGGGACAGTATAGATAGCTTTTGGGTGTACTGACCTTCAACTAATATAAACAACAATGCTAACGGACATAAAATATTAGTCAAAGCTGTAGATGTGGGGATTGATAATCCAATTAATATGACTAAAACATACTTTATTTTCAATGTATTAATGGTATAATCCAACAAAAGTTTTACTTCTCATTTTATGGTAGGCACTGATGCTGGTTGTTGTTCTTCCTTTGCTTATGCCCTTGTATGAATTGACAGTTACTAATGGTTTCCTTCTCAATTTTCGATATGAGTGAACGACTCTCTTATTGCTGTAAGGTCTCATAATTAATTTCCAGTTAAACTTTTTTCCAAACTTCTTCAAGATCACTATCCACAAACATATCAGGTAATATTAATGATTGTTTTTTCAGCAAAATTTTACTAAATTCAGGAACTATACCATAGTTCCAAGCAATACTTTTAGTAATAAAATACACCAAATCAGTACTGGAAGTACCATAAAATGGTTCAATATTGATATTATATTTGTGGACAGTATTT
>JAUCGN010000425.1 GCA_030378125.1 Thiotrichales bacterium HSG1
TGTGGAGTCCATAAAGTTGCTAAGCTCAATAAACCAACTAAAGGTCATTTGGCTAAAGCAAATATAGAGGAAGGTCGTCATTTTTGGGAATTTCGTACTGATAGTGATGAGAAGTTTGAATTGGGCCAAGCAATTAAAGTTGATGTTTTTACTCAAGGACAAAAGGTTGATGTAACTGGCTTGACAAAAGGTAAGGGATTTACTGGAGTCATCAAGCGATACAATTTTCATATGCAAGATGCTACTCATGGTAATTCATTATCTCATAGATCTGCTGGTTCTATTGGTCAGAATCAAACTCCCGGTCGAGTTTTCAAAGGCAAAAAAATGGCTGGCCATAAAGGTAACAGTCGTTGTACTACATTGAATTTGGAAATTGTAAGGGTAGATTTGGACAGACAATTATTGTTGATTAAAGGTGCGATACCAGGTGCTCCAGGTGGCGATGTATTTATTCGTCCTGCTATTAAGATGAAAAATGCTAAAATATCAAATAGGTCTGATTAGTATAACTAAATAAATTTTTAAGACAATGTCTGGTTACGTTTTTGACTAGTTCAACCTACAAACTAAAAATTAAAGAATCAATACTATGCAGTTAAGTTTAAGTGGAACCAAAGATAGTATAATTGATGTATCTGATGAAGTGTTTAACAAAGAATTTAATGAACCCTTAGTACATCAAGCAGTAACTTGTTATCTGGCCGGAGGTCGTGCTGGTAGCAAGGCTCAAAAAAGTAGATCTCAGGTAAAAGCTACTGGTAGCAAACCTTGGCGGCAGAAAGGTACTGGACGTGCTAGAGCAGGAACTGTAGCTAGTCCATTGTGGAAAGGAGGTGGAGTTACATTTGCGGCAAAACCGAGAAGTTATTCTCAAAAAATAAATAAAAAAATGTATCGGGGAGCTTTACGTTCAATTTTATCAGAACTAATACGTCAAGAGCGTTTATTAGTGGTTGAAGAACTTATTGTTGATAGTCCTAAAACAACGTTATTATTAGATTATTTGCAAAAACTAGAATTGAATGATAAACAAATGCTAATTATAACTCCTGAAGAAGATGTTAATTTGGGATTAGCTGCTCGTAATGTTCACCGTTTGAGTGTAATTGAACTGGCTTCTATTAATCCAGTAAGTTTAATTCAATCTAAGCAGGTATTGATTAATGTTGCAACAATCAGAAAATTGGAAGAGAGGTTGAAAATATGAATCAGGCTCGTTTACTGAAGGTTTTAATCGCCCCTCATATTTCTGAGAAAGCAAGTTATCTCGCTGATAATAAACAACAATTTATATTTAAAATATTACCAAACGCCACTAAACCAGAAGTTAAACAGGCTGTAGAACTGTTGTTTGATGTTAAAGTTAAGGCAGTGCGAGTCTGTAATGTTAAAGGTAAACGTAAGACTTTTGGTAAAGCTCAGGGTAAGCGTGCAAATTGGAAAAAAGCTTATGTTGGTTTGGAGCCAGGTTTTGATATTCGCTTCAGAGATACTGAATAACATTAAATCTTCTAACTT
>JAUCGN010000426.1 GCA_030378125.1 Thiotrichales bacterium HSG1
CGTTTGAAATTTGCAGGTGTTTCTGCCTCTATTTCTTTGTATTTTTTCATGGTATTTCATTTTTCTATTGATATATTGAGCATTTTAACACAATATTAACTCATGTGTTATTTAGGAGAGATGTCTACTATAGCAAAAATATTATAAAATAACTATAACAAATAGGATTAAATAATTGTTTGTACTATAATTATATGTAACTGTGATTATACTACTTTTGCTATATCCACTTACTGATGAAGAAGTGACTTTGGAAATTCACTGATAAATATATCTCCATTTTATTCTATTTAACTACTCACTTAATGTAAGTATATATAATAATTTAATATATAAAACAAACATTTAATCAAATGGAATGATTATTGCTCAATTGATATTTATCTCCAAATATTATTTAAATAACATGCCCAAAAAAGTTATCCAAAAACCGGCTGCTGAAGAACGCTTTTTGCGAATTTTATTGGTTGATGATGACCCACTTATTTTAACAATGTTAACAGCTTGGCTAGAAGATATTGGTTACAAAGTGAAAACGGTTCAAAGTGGTTTTGATGCCGTGTCGATATTGCCTGATTTTAAGCCTAATCTTGTTATTACTGATTTATGTATGGACAAGATGGATGGCATTGCTTTGCTTAAAGAAATTCAAAAATATGATTTAGTATTACCAGTGATTATATTAAGTGGTAATGCTCATATTTCTGATGCGGTTCGTGCCACTCATCAGGGAGTATTTGAATTTTTAACAAAACCAGTCGATCCGGACGAATTATTTCATTATGTACGTCTGGCCTTAACTAAAGCCGGTTCAATAACAAAAGATGTTGATTTTGCTCCAGAAATTATTCATCAAAGCAACATTATGGCAAATTTGCTAAAACAAGCTCAACGAGTTGCTAAAACTCGTAGCAGTGTGTTTATTGGTGGTGCCACAGGAACTGGTAAGGAGTTATTAGCCCATGCTATTCACCGTGCCAGTCCTCGTAGTGATAAAGTATTTATGGAAATTAATTGTGGTGCATTGTCAGAACAATTGTTAGAATCAGAATTATTTGGCCATGAAAGAGGATCGTTTACTGGAGCAGTACGCAAGAACTTAGGAATGTTTCAAGCTGCTAATGGCGGAACTTTATTTTTAGACGAAGTTGGTGATATGTCGCCAACATTACAAGTTAAATTGTTACGAGTGCTACAAGACAGTAAGGTTAGACCAGTTGGAGCGGTTAATAGTGTAGAAATTGATGTACGAATTATTTCTGCTACTCATAAAGATTTAGAAGCTGCCACTAAACGGGGGGAATTTAGAGATGATTTATTTTATCGATTAAATGTAATTCCTTTATACATGCCATCTTTAGCAGAACGCAAAGAAGATATTCCACTATTAATTGAACATTTTTTGAACATTCAGGCCAAAAATTTAGAAGAAATATCACATTTTTCTCCTGATGCTTTGGAATATTTAATGTCTTTACCTTGGCATGGGAATGTTAGACAATTAGAAAATGTGATAGAGC
>JAUCGN010000427.1 GCA_030378125.1 Thiotrichales bacterium HSG1
AAATTTTGCCACCGTTAGCCGAAAAATATATTCAAGTTGGAATGGAACTACGTGGTTGTGCTATTACCCAAACTATTTTACCAGATATAAAACTGGCCACTGAGGAAGATTGGCAAACTGAATACTTGGCTCCAATTTTATCCATTCGTACAGTGGAAGATGTAACTGCTGCAATTCAACATATCAACCAATATAGTTCTCAACATACTGATGTTATCATTACTGAGGATTGGAGTCGAGCCACACGTTTTTTAGCGGAAGTTGATTCTAGTTCGGTGATGGTGAATGCTTCCAGTCGGTTCGCAGATGGTTTTGAATATGGTTTGGGAGCAGAAATTGGTATCAGTACCGATAAATTCCATGTTAGAGGTCCAGTTGGATTAGAAGGTTTAACCTCACAGAAATTTGTTGTATTTGGAGACGGTCATATAAGACAGTAAGTAAATATTTTTATACCTATGTAACTTATTGATATTTAATTAAATATATTACATATCGGTAAGTTATAAAGGTATCAAAAAAATATTCTTTACTGAAAATTAATTATTTACAATTGAGAATTACTTTTAAATGCAGACAAAATTTGGTAAAGTGGCAGTGTTAATGGGTGGCAAATCGGCTGAACGAGAAATTTCTTTGTTAAGTGGACAAGCAGTTTTACAAGCCTTATTAAATCAAGGGGTTGATGCAGAAAGCATTGATACTAAAGATGATTTTATAAAAAAACTAGCTAAATTTGATCGAGCTTTTATTGCTTTACATGGCAGAGGTGGTGAGGACGGAAGTATACAAGGACTGTTAGAATTATTAGAAATACCGTATACTGGTAGTGGAATATTGGGTTCAGCTTTAGCACTAGATAAATACCGTACCAAACAAATTTGGCAAAAGTTGGGTCTACCTACTCCAGCTTCTAAACTAGTGAATGTTAAAAGTGATTTTTCCCAGATTGTTAAACAGTTGGGATTGCCACTTATGATAAAACCAATTTTAGAAGGTTCTAGCGTTGGTATGTCTAAAGTTAATCATATTGATGATTTAGCTGACGCTGTTACAGTTGCTGAGCAGTTTAATTGTCCAATTATAGCAGAGTCTTATGTAGAAGGTGTTGAATATACTGCCGTCATTTTGAATAATCAAGTTCTACCCATGATACGTCTGGAAACCCCAAGAGATTTCTATGATTTTACCGCCAAATATAGTGATGACACTGCAACCAAATACATATGTCCTTGCGGTTTGAGTTTTGTGCAAGAAAACAAATTGCAGGATATTATGTTGCAAGCTTTTTTAGCAGTTGGTGCAAGTAATTGGGGACGAGTGGATTTTATTTGTGATAATTCAGGAGAACCTTGGTTACTAGAGGTAAATACAGTTCCAGGTATGACTAGCCATAGTTTAGTGCCTATGGCAGCCAAACAAACCGGGATTAATTTTGATAAATTAGTTTTAAATATTTTGACTCTTACTATATAATGGTAAGATCGTCAGATTTTGTTTTAGATATATTGTTAATTGG
>JAUCGN010000428.1 GCA_030378125.1 Thiotrichales bacterium HSG1
GATTGTTATTAGTTTTACCAAGACGTTATCCGATAAATAAAGTTGCATTAGTTGGCAATAGAAAGTATCAACCTGGAGGAGTCAATTTGGCAATATCAATGGGTGATGCTGAGGAATTTGTATCATTACGCGAATATCGTCCCGGAGACCCATTACAACATATTCATTGGAAAAGCTGGGCAAAAACTGGCAAGCCTATAGTTAAGGAATTTCAAGATGAATTTTTTGTTCGACAAGCTCTTATTTTAGATACCTTCACAGATTTTAATTCTCAAGACTTGTTTGAAACAGCAGTATCCGTAGCTGCTTCTTTCACCTGCTCTCCACGCGATCATGAAGTATTGTTGGACTTAATGTTTGTTGGTACGCAAACTTATTGTTTTACTAGTGGCAGAGGTTTGGCAGACAATTTATTGGAGATATTGGCTTGTGTTGAACCATGTACAGATAGGAAATTTAATAGTTTATATCCGTTAGTTATGGAACATTCAGCTTCTCTTAGTAGCTGTATTTGTGTGTTGCTAAGTTGGGATAAGGAAAGGAGAAATTTAGTACAAATGTTAAGGGATGCTGAAATTCCATTTATTGCGATCTTGATAACTAAATTAGAATTGCAAATTACTGATTATCCAGAAGTTAATCTAGTACATATTGATAATATTGGTGCTGATTTAGCAAAAATATAGGATACTCAGGAGCAATTATGCAGGATGGGTAGAACAAAGTGAAACCTACCACTATCTTAAAAATGGTGGGTTTTGTTACCGCTCTATCCACCCTGAAAAATCAAATGATGATCCTATAATAAACATATCTCCAAATAATTTAAATAATATGCAAAAATTTATAGTTAAACCGGGTGGTGAAATACATGGAATAATTAGAGTTCCGGGTGATAAATCTATTTCCCATAGAGTCGTCATGTTTGGTGCTTTGGCAAATGGAACTACTAAAGTTAATGGATGCTTAGAGGCAGAAGATACTTTGGCTACAATGTCTGCATTTAAAGCTATGGGAGTGTCTATTGAAAAAAATGCTCAAGATCAAATTGTTATACAGGGAGTTGGCTTAAATGGTTTGAAAGCCCCAAATGAACCTTTGTATATTGGTAATTCCGGCACTACGATGAGATTATTAGCCGGTTTGATGACCGGTCAACAGTTCTCAACCGAAATAACTGGAGACAAATCATTGTTACGCCGCCCAATGAACAGAGTAACGATTCCACTAACCATGATGGGAGCCAAAGTTCTAACCTCAGAAACTGGTACTCCACCATTAGTTATTCTGGGAAACAGAAATTTACATGGAATAAATTACGAAATGCCAATTGCCAGCGCTCAAGTTAAATCTTGTCTGCTGTTAGCGGGTATGTATGCTAATGGTAAAACTTGCGTGATAGAGCCATCTCCAACTAGAGATCATACTGAACGTTTATTATTGGGGTTTGGTTATCCAGTAGAAAAAGAAGGTAGTAAAGTATGTTTAATCGGTGGTGGACAATTACATGGC
>JAUCGN010000429.1 GCA_030378125.1 Thiotrichales bacterium HSG1
TTCTCAAGCTTATCAAGAGATTGCTGCGATGCAAGCTTTCGATTTAGGATTTGATGTATTACCAAAATTTGTTGGTAGAATGCGGGGTTGTGTGTGGGATGGTTATCACAGTGATGTTGGAACTTATAAAACCTATTTACAAGCACAACGTGATGCGGTTGAATTAGAAAATAATAAATTCAATCAAGGACAACCAGCTATTTTTTTGGATCGGGATGGAACTCTGATCGAATCTGTCCATTATTTATCTAAGCCAGAACAGGTACAATTAGTTCCAGGTGGTGGTGAGGCAATTAAACAGTTACGGGAAGCTGGTTTTGCTTGTATTTTAGTTACTAATCAATCCCCAATTGGTCAAGGAATTATTACAGAAGACGATTTAACTACAATCCATGCAGTTTTATCTGAACAATTGGCGGAACATGGAACTAAACTTGATGGTTTTTATCACTGTCCAGATGTGCCACAAGTTAAAGACCGCACTGTAGTTGATAGTTATGATCGTAAACCGGGACCGGGAATGCTCTTTAAAGCTGTTGAGGAAATGCAGATCGATCTAACCAGTTCATGGTTAATTGGTGACATGATCAGCGATATTTTAGCTGGGTATTATGCTCATTGTAAGGGAATGATATTAGTAGAAACTGGTAAAGGTTTGGAAGGTAAAACTGTTGACCAAGTTAATTGGCATACAGTTCCCGACCTAACGACAGCAGTGAAATTAATATTAAGAAAACATATGGTTAAGAATCCTTCTTAATCTTATCAATGATGGAATATCTTAACGTAAGTGGCCATGTAATTAAACTAACAAGAACAACATTCCACCACTTCATATCACTTTTCCAACGTTCGTCCAATTTTAAAGCAGTTTTACCGGTTTTTGCTGAGACATATATGTTTCCACCAGTTAGGTGGGTATCACCCAAGACAACATTTTTCCCATCAATAAAGTCAAGCTGTTTTAACTCTAAACCCAATAATTTTCCTATTCTTTTTACAGTTTGAGTAGGATTTTCAATTAGGTCTTCATAATGAACCCGCAAATATCTGTCTTTTTTCTTTGCAAACGCAAGTTCTATAAATAAATTCCTCTTGACCCAAGTGATCGCAGCTCGCCATGGCGCAACTCTTGGCAACCACACAACTTTAGAATTTGGCCAATATTTGGTCATACTACGAGAATGTGCAACACCTTTAGCATCTCTGATTAAATGTATCACATATAGATCAATTTCTGGTACAAGTGACAAGTTGTGACAATACGCAGCAGAACAGGTGGAATCTGTTATATATTTGCAGCCACTGCTTTTTTGTACTGCATGATAAAATAAATGGGTATTATGTAGATATTTCTTAAACATATCTGAAACATCTTGTTTTTTACTGAAAAAAGACTTAAAAATATAGCTGCTATTCCTATATTTATCTCTCCATTCTGCCATACCTTTTTTATCAATTTTTTGAAAATCATCCTCTTTCATGATAGTACTCCAAGCCGGACAAACT
>JAUCGN010000430.1 GCA_030378125.1 Thiotrichales bacterium HSG1
GTGCTTTAAAGCGATTTTCCTACACACCTCAAAATATAATAGGAAACAACTATGTCATACTTCCTTGCAGAACGGGTTTACAAGCATCAAATGACTCGCCGAGATTTTTTATGGCTAACATCAGTTTCAACCGCAAGTTTTGTTAGTGGTTGTGCGGTGAATCCGGTAACTGGCAAACAGCAGTTAATGTTAATGTCAGAAAGCCAAGAAATTTCCATTGATAAAGAACAATCCCCTCATCAAATCTCTACTGATTATGGTACTTTACAAGACCAACGGCTCAATAATTACATTAGTGAAGTTGGTAATAAGATGGCTAGACGTTCACATCGTCCAAAAATGCCATACTCTTTTCAAGGAGTAAATGCTACTTATGTCAATGCCTATGCCTTTCCAGGTGGGACTATCGCTACCACTAGAGGTATTTTATTGGCTTTAAAAAATGAAGCAGAATTGGCTGGTTTATTAGGCCATGAGATTGGTCATGTAAATGCTCGTCACACTGCTTCTAGGATGAGCAAAAATATGTTAATCGGAGCTACAGTAATGTTGGGTACAGCTCTCATAAGCTCCTCAAAAAAATACAGACATTTTGGACAAATTGCTGGTTTAATTGGACAAGTTGGTTCTGGAATGTTATTGGCACATTATAGCCGTACTGATGAAAGACAAGCCGATTCTTTAGGCATGGAATATATGGTGAAATCTGGTAACAGTCCTCATGGTATGGTTGGGTTGATGGAACTTTTGAAAACTATGTCTAAACATAAACCCAGCGTTGTTGAAACTATGTTTGCAACTCATCCAATGGGTTCTGAACGTTATAATAGTGCTAAAGCATCAGCCAATGGTATGTATCGCAGACATAGGAAAATGCCGCTTAATCGGGACAGGTATATGGATAACACTGCCAAACTACGCCGGATGAAAAAATCCATAGAGGCTATGCAACAAGGTGAAAAAGAGATGGGCAGTAAAAATTTTTCAAGAGCCGAACGACAGTTTAAGAAAGCTCTTAACCGCACTCCGAATGATTATGCAGCTTTATTAATGATGACTAAATGCCAAATAGCACGGGAACAACCAAAACAAGCAAATCGCTATATATCATTGGCAAAACGGATAAATCCTAATGAGGCTCAAGCCCGTAATTTAAGTGGAGTAACAAACATGATGTACAGTCGGTTTGACGTTGCTTACAAAGATTTTGTCAAATCTGAAAGGTTATTGCCGGGTAACCCAAACACTGTGTTTTTACAAGGAATATCTTTAGAAAGTATGCAAGATAAGCGGGCTGCTGCCAATGCATATTCTCGTTTTCTGAAGGTTAACAAACGTGGTGATCAAGCTCAACATGCCAAACAACGTCTAAAGGATTGGGGTTATAAGCACTAAATTATAGATTTTCAGAAAAATATAAGCTCATAAAGACCTGCTTGGTTTCGAAAACCTGGCGGGTTTTTTTAGTTAAAATATAGTAATAATTGTGCTTTAGTACTTA
>JAUCGN010000053.1 GCA_030378125.1 Thiotrichales bacterium HSG1
GGGGCAAAACTGAAGTCTATTCCAACTGCTCGTAATTCAGTTGCCAATAACCAACCAAATTGTTCTGCTAATTCAATGGCATGTTTATTATTTTTATCATAAACTTTTCCCAATTTAGCTGCTGCTGGTAAATGGAAAAATTCTTCTCGAAATCGCTGCACTCGCCCACCTTCATGATCTACCGCAATCAATAACGATGGTTGACGTAACGAATGTATTTCTGTAGTCAATTCATTTATTTGCTTAATTGATTTGTAGTTTCTAGCAAATAGAATAACTCCACCAACCAAAGGATGCTGTAGCAACTTTTGCTCTGCATCAGTGATGGTGTAACCTTCTAAGTCTATCATTAAAGGGCCAAGTGACATTGTTAAACCTCAATGGTTAAATTGGAAAGACCTGCCGGGTTTTGGAAACTCGACCATCTAAAAACTTTCTCTGAACATACATAAACATCAAGTTATAATTTTAAAACTTTGCTGTCAAGTAAAAAGACATTGCTTTTTAGAAAATAGTTAATTATACTGACGATAATGTTATTTAATTAAGAGGTATGTGATGAAGAAAATTGATTCCAAAAAAGCTATGCTATTAGCATCAGCTGGTACATTGGCACTAGTGCCGGGTTTGGCATCTGCGCAAGGTGGTAAAGATGATGAAACAGCTCCTGCCGATCCTGCCCCCCAACTAAAATTAAATCAAGTATTAGTTCCTTTCGATGCCTTCATTCCCCCATTCAATGACCCTGATATGATGGGTGATGGAAGTCAGTTTGAAGATGAGCTTAGTAATTATGAAAGTACTGGTGTTATCTTTGTCGGAGAGATAGATGATCATGCCAGAATGGATTTTATTATTTCCAATATCAGAAATGATAAACCAGTAGATGTTTTTTTGGTTATGGGGACTGAGCTAGCGGCGGACGCTGGAGATGATATGTTTCCCGGACTTGCTCCAACTGAATTTCGTGGTCCAAGTGGTCCAAAGAATCATATGAGGGATGGCAAAAATAAGCCAAAACCTGCCCCAAATGGTAAGAAGAAACCAACTAGAGTGGAACAAGAGCAACAACTAGAAGACCTCCGTGTGCAAATCCGTGAATTTGATGGTTCTGGTAGTACTTCTCCACCTGAATTAAAAAAACTCGAAAAAGAAGTTCATAAGTTGGAACGTCAAATTATGAAGGGAGTACCCCAGAAAGGTGAAGACTGGCAAGGTATGGGTTGGAAACCAAAACCAAAACCAGGTGCTACACCTCCATTACCAGCACATAGCGGTGAAATTTGTGTTGATATTGCTAATGGTATGGAAATTATTGCTGCTGTCCGTGTTACTCCCAAAAAACCAATAATGGCACAAGAATTTGCTCTTGGTCATGCTGTTCAACCACATTTTACCTCTACAATAGTTAGCGTAAAATTATTGAAAGAAAGATTACAACAGTTTGAAAATCAAGAAGTGTATTTTCAAGCAGCAGTTGTACCAGTTGATAATAAACGTGATTTTACTGAAGTTTTATCCGATGCCGGTCAAGTTTCTGAATGTGATCGCTACTTAATTTCTAATATCATTGAAGAAGACGATGAAACAGATGCCAATACTGGTAGTAAAGATGCTGGTGAATATTCTGATGAGTATGATGAGTCTGGAGAAATAGCATTGCCAGAAAGTGAAACATCTGATGAAAATGATGGTAGTAAATTTTAGAGAATAGGGAATGCTCTTACAATCTACTCCTATTGGACTTAGAGCTCTACAAGGACGTAGAGTCATTTTAGAACGTCTTGTACCTGAACATACCCCTTTTCTAATTCAATGTTATCATGATAATGAGTTTATGGACTTATATCGTCTTGCTCAACAGCGTAATCAAACTGAAGAGCAGGTTAGACAACATATAATTAAGGAAAAGGCTATTTTGCCCGAGCAAATAAAACGAATTGAATGGATTATTTTTCGTTTGCTTAATAATAATAAAAAACTACCTATTGGCTTGGCTTCTTTAGCTGATTATAAACGAGAACATAAACGAGCTGAATTTTTAATTGGTATATTGTTGCCAGAATATCGAGGCACTGGAATTCCTTTGGAAGCTAGTTTATTGATAATGGATTTTGCGTTTAACCAAATAAAACTTAATAAACTTATCGCTTACACTTACGGATACAACCAATATGCTCAACGAAATTTACTTAGTTTTGGTTTTGTGCAAGAAGGTCTACTACGTCAACATATCAGTTCACGACAAGGATTTCTTGACTTGTATACTAATGGTTTATTAGCAAATGAATTTAGAGAAAATCAACGTTTAAGTCGTTTTTCTCAAAGATTATTAGGTTGGGATATCACTCATGAACCTGCACCTTCACAACAGCTTTCTGCCGAATATGTAATGAGTAAAAAAGCTGATATTTTCAAACTGTTATCTCCAAAATAAACTCATTAAACTTACAAATAATGCAAAAATTAGAAGAATTCAAATTACTTATGACAAGTAGACATCTTTCCTATTAAATCGTATTTACTTTTACAATCAAATATTTAAATAATAATAGTAATTTCTATAAATTATTGAATTTTAAGGGATTAATACTATTTAGGAAAGGTGTCCAGTATTTATCTAAGATTGAGTGGTAATCATAACAATTATCAACTCAAATCTTTGTACAGGACAATTTTTTGTCAGAACCAAGATTTTAAGGATTAACCGGATTTTTTGCACCAACAATTTATAAAGATTTTTTCCTGAAAATCCTATAATTTTGTAAATCCTGATTCTAATAATTAAAATACATTTAAATCAAATAATTAATAAAAAATTGTCCTGTACAAAGAACTCAAATACAAATTTTAGAAACTGTCCAAACAAATTAATTACTATTTATATCTTAAACTAAGGGTTCTAAAAATTAATCAAATTATATTGGGAATGCTTTCTGCAAATCTTCGCAATGAAATATATAAAATATCTTTGTTTGATTGCATTCTCAACTAAGAAAAAATGTTTTATGCTAAAACTGTCTTAAACAAGATAAATTGAAGAGTGAGTAGGTAAGAATATAGTATTTTAGAAAATAGAAGTTCTAACTTTAATTTGAAAAACCAAGATAAATCTTGGACTCCTGTTAAAACATTTATCTGAAAAACTATAGATTATAATAAGTATTGATGATACTTCGTTTATCCATCCTACATTCACTATATTTTAAACTGAAAACTTATATGAATGATATAGATACTCAAAATATTGAATTACAACTTTTGTTGCAAGCTGTCTATCTAAAGTATGGTTATGATTTTAGAAACTATGCTAAAGCTTCGATAAAAAGACGAGTACAACATCGATTGTCTAAAGACGGATTTGAAAGCATTTCCGCTATGCAAAATAAGGTTCTATATGATGTTTCGTTTTTTGAAACCTTGTTATTAGATTTGTCAATCAATGTTACCGAAATGTTTCGTGATCCAAAATTTTATCTAGCTTTACGTAAAGTTATAATTCCGCATCTAAAGAAATATCCATTTCTTAAAATATGGCATGCTGGATGTTCTTCTGGTGAAGAGGTCTATTCAATGGCTATTATTTTAAAGGAAGAAGGTTTATATGATCGTACTCAAATTTACGCTACAGACATGAATGAGGTGGTATTAAAACAAGCTAAAGATGGAATTTTTAACATAAGTCGCCTCAAACAATATACAGCTAATTATCAAAAGGCAGGTGGACAAGAATCTTTTTCTGACTATTACACAGCTCACTATGATCATGCAGTTATGTCTAAATCATTGAAAAAAAATATTTTATTTTCAGATCATAACTTAGCTACTGATGGAGTATTTGGTGAAATGAATTTAATTATTTGTCGAAATGTGCTAATTTACTTTAATCGTGATTTACAAAATAGAGTGTTAGGATTGTTTTCTGACAGCCTTCCTGATGATGGTTTTCTTTGTTTGGGTTCTAAAGAAAGTATTCGTTTTTCCGCTTTTTCTGATAGTTTTAGTGATATTGTACGAGAAGAAAAAATTTATCGCAAAGTTGACACAATTAACTAAGTGAATAAAAATATGGAATTTGAAGCAGTTGTCATAGGCTCATCAGCCGGTGGTATAAAAGCATTAACTTCGGTATTGTCAGCCTTACCAAGTGATTTTCCGTTGCCTATCATAATTGTGCAACATTTACACCCTCAGTCGGATAGTTATTTAGCTAAAATTTTAGAGTCTAAGAGCGAGTTACGAGTTAAGCAGGCGGATGAAAAAGAAGTTATTACTAACGGAATGGTGTATATTGCTCCACCAAATTATCACTTATTAATAGAGGATGATAAGAGTTTTTCATTGTCGATAGAAGGACCAGTTAATTTTGCTCGTCCTTCAGTGGATGTATTGTTTGAAACTGCTATTTACGGTTATCGAGATAAAATTATTGCAATTATTTTGACCGGTGCTAATCACGATGGTGGGGTTGGAGTTAAAAAAATTAAGCAAAATGGTGGTTATATAATAGTGCAAACCCCAGAGTCAGCAGAAGCAGATGCTATGCCAAAAGCTGCTATTGCTGCTACTAATGTCGATAAAGTTTTACCGTTAGAACAGATAGGTCCATTTTTACTACAGTTGGTCAATAATTCTGTTAAAAAATATTCTAATAATTTTGATAAATTTGGTCGTAGATAGAAAAAACGTAACTGTAATTAAGAAAAGTTGATTTGGACTTTTTTTCCTAAAAATTTAGGTTGTGTTTTTAAAAAATATAGGTCTAAAACAGCTTTAAAACGGGCTAAATACTCTCGGATTGTGGTTTTAAAATCCTTTTTAAAAGGTACATCTTTGGCATTAAAACCTATAGATTTTATATTGTAAAAATCACCAATAAATAAGGCTCGTTTATTATGGAACTTTTGGGAAACTATAATAATGTCAGTTTCTTGTGAGAAAATCTTTTTGCAACGTATTACTGAATCAAGGGTACGAAAACCGGCATAATCTAAAGTAATCGCATGGGCTGGAACACCTCTTGCCATGAGGGCTTTTTGCATATCTACAGGTTCATTATAGTATGAGGTATGATTAGAACCACTAGCCAAAATATGTTTCACTTTGCCAGCTTTATACAATTGTACGGCTGCATCAATCCGATATTTAAAATAAGAATTTATATTACCACGTCTTAAATATTTAACAGTTCCCAGTAATAAGGCTATTTTTTTATTAGGTACCTTACTTATATCTGAGTAAAGGCGATCTTGGGTTTGTAATTCTATCCACAAATTGGAACTAATGATTCCTATTAATAATAATGTGAATAATAATGACATGCCTGATAATAAAATTTTGATAACCCACATTATACACTGTCCTGTTTGTCATTAATTTCGTAAATTATATTTAAGTTGGCTAATCCTAAACAAAATAGTAACTTGGTAAATATTTAAAATTTATCGTATTTATTTAATAAATCACTATATTATTTATGGCTGTAATTTTTCAGAAAAGATTTTCATACCCGATAGGTTTTTTGGCTAACATCTTTAAATGTTGGGTTTCCTTTCGCCAACCCAGCATACGAGCAGTGAGTTGGTAAGGTCGGTGAAGCAAGCGTAGCCGCCAAGTACTTGTTCAGAAGTTGAAATATTTTGGTCGGTTTCATTTCATTGCCCAGACCCTACATGTATCTATTACAACGTATTTATTTTTTTATATCGCCAAACAAGAGTTCCAATCCCCATCCCTATCAGAGTTAAAAAGTGAATCCATAATCCTGGAAACGGAGCAGTTGCTGGTGGCCCGGGCGTGTATGCTGAGGATGTTAGGTTCTGTCCTAGTTGAACTACGCATTTGAAGTATTCGCCAGATGTTATTTGTTTCCCGTAGATAATCTCGTTATTAGCCCAAGGCAGATTTAGTTTAGGATCGTTTCCTTGTAACCCACATGTGGTGTCTAACTCATCCTCGCAGACAGTTGCCGAACACGCCCCCCCCCCTGTCCATCCCCCGTTTGCCGGCATGGCATTGACTATCCAAGACCCAACATATATATTGTTGTTCTCAGGGGCTCCACAATGCATTGCACCATCATAAGGGACGCATAGACCCCAGGCCAAAGTTCCGTACTCTCCAAGAACGACCACAATCCCCCACCTAATCCACCGTTTCCAATACAATTCAATGCGTTTTTTGCTCGTACCTTGCCGAACCGTGTTCTTTTGTAAACGTGACTGTGAATTGGTTCTTATCTGCGGTTTTTTTGAAGGTAAAAGCACATGAAAACATTATTTATCCCTTATATGTAGATTAAAAGATAATTTTAAACATAATCAACCAAAATGTCAATTTTAAAATGGGTTAATTGTTTTTTTTGCATTTTCAGGTGTTTATATTAAATTATAAAATATCAACACATAGACATATTTCCTAAATATATAGTAAAGTATAGTATAAAATGATAACAATATAAAATATTAACTATTTGTTTATACTAAAATTATACACAATCATTTTATACTGGTTTTTCTATAGTTTTTCCCGATTAAATAAGATACAAAAAGAAGTGATTATAAAATTGTGAAAAAGAAGTAAAAAACATGGCAAAAGCATATTATAGCAGTTACCAATTAAGTGGTATACAATATACTTTTGTATACCATCTGATTGGAAAATGTTATATATAAATTTATGGTCAAACTGGTAGCTGAAGTTACGCAAATTCGTATAAATAAGTAGATAAGAAATATTGATGTATAGTAACATTCCTATATTTATGCACCATAAAAACAATCTATATTAAGAAAGATATACTCTATAGTTTCGATAACCGAATCAAATTTATGACGAAACCTCTTAATATAACGTTTTAATGAAGCCCAAGTATGTTCAATTGGATTAAATTCTGGTGAATATGCTGGTAAAAATAGTAACAAACATCCTGATTTCTCTATTAATAATTCAGTTTCAATTGATTTGTGAAAAGAGGCATTATCCATTATAATTATTTGCCCTGGTTCTAACGCTGGCAACCTCTTCTAAATAAATATTAAACAAATCAGTATTCATACTTCCCTCATAAAGGAATGGAGCCATAACGTTCATTAAGTGCTGCAATAATATTTATGTTTTTCTCACGTTTACCCTTACAACATCCAAATATTTTTCTCCTTTGGGTGACCAACCACAATCTCGAATTATATTGGGTTTGATTCCACTCTCATAAATATATACTAGTTGTTTTTTATCTATACAATCAACTATTTGTTCAAATTCTTCTACTTGCACTTTATCTTGTTCTTCATAACTAAATGTTTTTTTTTAGATGTTATACCAAGCTTATTCAATGCTTTACTTATAGCTGATTGGGTTACTCTAAATGTTTGGGCATGTTCATATTGAAATCTATCTGGATATTCTAATACTTGTTGAGATCAATACTTCGGACAGTTTTTATAACATATTGTTATTAAAGTAATTTTTTATTTCAAAGAAAAATAATAAAACATTTAAATTTCAATAAGTTATAATTTTAACTAAGCTCAGTTTTTAAAAACTGTCCGAACTATTGTGAGATAATTCTGATAAATTTACCTTTGTTGGTTGTTTTCCACAAATTGGTTTGGGAGAAAATTCTCCAGTTTCTTTAAATATTTTCACCCATTCTTTCATTGTATTGTATATTGAATATTTTGCTCGCACTTCTCATACTATTTTTTTTTCAATAACGAAATCTATTGCACGTTTTCTGAAATCTTTACTATAATTCATATATCTTTACCTATAGTTTATTTCTATGATGTGGTTTTATAAGAATGTTACTATAACAGGTTGGCTAAGAGGGATGGACTTTCCAGTTCGTCTCGCTCGCCAAATCTTTACGAACAAAGATGGTAGCAACGGCATCCTATATCTAACCTGTAGTAAACTGGATTCACAATGGGACGAAATTACAACAATCTACCAAAAACGGTGGAAAGTTGAAGTCTTTCATAAATCCCTTAAATCTAATGCTGCTTTAGCTAAATCTCCTGCCAGACGTATCGTTTCACAATCTAATCATATCTTTGCTTCCATTGTAGCTGTTTTTAAAATGGAACGTTTGAAAATTTCTAATAATCTCAACCATTTTGCTTTACGTTCTAAATTATACCTCAAAGCTATCAAAGCCGCTTTTAGTGAGTTACAGCTTTTGAAATCCGCATAAGTTTAAATTTTGTTATTATTTATTTTTATTACCCCATTTATACGAATTTGCGTAACTTCAGTAACTAATTTAAAATTATCTATACATTTTTAATCACATCCGTAAGAATATCGTTACTTGATATTTTAAAAGAAATAGTTTATAATAAAGTGTGGTGGCAAATTAAGAATTTGTTAAACTTTGGAGAATAAAATTATGAAATATTTCAGATATATAATAATAATATTGATTTTTAGTAATTATGCCAATGCTCAAGACTATACAGTCAATTTTAATCATAGTCATATATTCGGAATTGGTGTAAATAGAATTCAATTTGATAACATAATACTAGAAACACCTGTTCAAACATATGATAATCATAGCTTAGATTCAATAGTTTATGAAGAAACCGTTTACAACATTCCATTTAAAATTTGTAGATATAATTCGGGTAGTTTATACATGCTACCTAAACTGGGAATAGAAGAATCTAATTGTAAAATCGCAGAAGAACTGGATTTATCTAATAGTCATGGTACAAGCATAACTTCGGACCGGGTACAGATTAATAATGTATTTTATAATGAAATTGCTTATGATATTATTTTTAAATTTAATCATGCAAAATTGCAATTCGAACAGGATGATGGAATAGTTTTATTACCAAATGTAATGCCTGATTATATACGTATAACCTTGGATTGGGGTGAAGAATTATCAGAACTGGATGCTCATCTAACCGGTCCTATTTTTTCATATTCAGCTGAGCATTTTCATTTGTATTTTGATGATATAAACAATGATGGTGATGTTGCTACTCTCAACATAGGTTATGGGGAGTTTGAAACTAGACCTGAGGTAGTGACCATATTACCACCAATAGTTAACTTTGACACTAAAGATAGGGGTGTAGCTTTACGTCCCGGTTCTTACCGCTTTACAGTACAGCATTTTTATGGTAGTGGTACTTTACTTGAATCTGATGCTACAGTTCGTTTGCAAATTGAAAATGAGCCTAATGAACAGTTGTTTGCATTGCCAAACTGTGAAGGAGTTGAATTGTTGGGTGAAATGGATATTTGGATAGTATTTGCACTGGAGATATTGGAAGATGGAACGGTAATAACTAATCCCATACAACGCTGTGAATCAGGTATTAGCCCACATGAAATTAGGTAACAATAGTACCTGTTAACATATCAAATGAGATGATACTCTAATAGTTTTCGGGAAATTAACTTTGCTTTATTCCCGAAATAACTATTTGTGGTTAATACTTTTGAATTTTAGAAATCCTTAGATTCTGATTCAAATAATAAAAAATGTCCTGTACAAAAATAATTTTTAACCAACATAAACCTTCAAAGGAAAGTTAGTTTTTATAAACCTATTCAATGACAGCCAAACGTCTCAAAATACCTCCAACCAAAAGTACCTTGTTAACTCTCAAACACAAAGTAACATTTTTAGAGCTAGGCGTATCACTATTGGAGCGTAAAAAAGAATTATTAACACGCTTAGTGTATGAACGTCTTAAACAATACTGCAAGCTGCGTAATGAAGCTAAAACTGTACTAAAAACCGCCTATTACTGGTTAGGAATTACTCATACTCGTATGGGAGACTGTTCCCTACAGCAGGCAGCCCTCGGTTTGAATCCCCCTTTTGAAATCAAAATTTTACCACATAGTAGCATAGGCGTTCAATATCCAGCCGTAACTGCTAAATTATTGGATTTACAGCCGGTGGGATTAATGGGAACTGATACTAGTTTTGATGAAACTCGTAGTAATCTTGCTGACATGGTAGTTTTGTTAGCCAAACTCGGAGAATCTGAGACTGCATTATGGCGTTTATTAGAAGAACAACGTAAAACTCAAAAGCGAGTTAATGCTTTAAAATATAATGTTATTCCTAAATATCATAGTACAAT
>JAUCGN010000054.1 GCA_030378125.1 Thiotrichales bacterium HSG1
TATGTTTTACCCATTCTTCAATAGTTTTGCCAATTTTTGGCCTTCTTTCTATATTTGATATATCATCCAATATTACATAACGTCCAGATTTATCAGTAATTAATGGTGTTTTAGCAAAATCAAATTCGTCACGTTTCTGCTCCAAACTTCGCAGTTGCCTAGCTACATCAAACATACCAATCGCACCTGCGGGTATATCTTTACTAAATTTTTGAATTTGTTCACCAATTTGATTAAGAGTTAAGTCCAAAGTTTGCAATTGTACCATTGGAATTTGAATTGCTATTTCTTCTTTTGGCAATCCTAAAATTTCAATTTTACTAACCCCAGCAGCTAATAATTCATTTTCCATTTGATAGGCTAAATGTCTTAATTCGTTGCGATTATTTGGCCCAGTTATGATTAAATTAGCGATAGTTTCATAGTGGACAATACGACTGATTCTTGGTTTTTCAGAAGTAAGCGGTAAATTACGCAACAAGGAAACTTTTTCTTTAACTTGATCTAAGGCCCAAGTCATGTCAGTGCCTTCTTTGTATTCAAGTGCAATCGTTGCAAAACCGTTGGTAGAGGTGGAATTCATCTTGTTCAGGCCATCGAGAATACGCAATTCTTGTTCAATTGGTTTAGTGATGGATTGTTCAATATCTTCGGCAGTAGCTCCATTCCAAACTACGGTTATAGTAATGATATCTAAAGCAAAGCTAGGTAAAAATTGAGCATTAAATTTACTCAAGGCCCAAACCCCACTCATGATCATGACTATCATTAGTAGGTTGGCAGCAACTTTATGTTGGGCAAAAACACTGATCAAATTATGAGTTGGTTGCATTAAGTTACTTTCTCATAAGAAGTGACTTGTTCATTCATAAAACGTTTACCACTATATATTTCAGGATAGTTCTAACTTTAATCTTTTTTCAAATTTTATGCAAGTGGAAGGTGCTACGGTTTGTCAATCAACGCTTTCTTTTCATCAAAAATAGTTTTTGAAAATTGGTACATATTTGGGTTTCTTAAAATTGGATATCTTTTTATACTATGATACAATATTTGTAAACATAATAGACTCATAAAATAAAAGACAGTATACTGTTGATATGGCATTGATATGAAAAGATTTATTTGTTTATTTTTAACTTTTTTGTTGATGGCCGTGATGCAGGGAATAGCAGCAAATTGTCTAAAGGATAGTGATATTAAGGTTGATACCAAAAAACCTGATGCTAAACAAGATGATGATAGTTCTTCAAATAATGGAAATGGTAAGGACAATCAGGATAAGAAGCGGTAAATAATATAAAAATGACCAATTTTATGGTATGGAGATAATCCTTTATGTCAGATGATGAATGTGAACGTTGTGGTGCTAAAATTGAGCATTATTGTGATGAAAATTGCAAGGAATGTGATAAAGAATTACCACCACCTAATATTCGTGAAGTTAAACGTCAATGTGAAGTAGATGAACTTAATAGGCGTTATAAAGATGCAATAAATGATAATGCCACCACTGATGATTTAAAAGAATGTCTTGAAGATTTTGAAAAGGCTGTACAAGATGATGGTAAAGCTATACATAACATGAATTATTATAATTTTGTAACAGTAACTGTTAATTTGCGACCTACTCAAACACATTATATTGATGATAATAAAGATTATAACAAAGAAGTATTTAAGGAAAATAGCAGAATAGTTTCTGATGAAACACATGATACTAAATGTCAGGATAAAAAAACTGATAAAGCTGAATTTAAAACATATTATTCTGATTATCATAAAAAGAAAGATAAAGATAAACAACGTGAAAAATCTGATGAAATAGTATTTGGCAAATACAAAACACAAATACGTTTTGCATCTCTTTCCATCGACCATAAAGGATTGCATAATTATGGTGATATTTGTGTTCACTTTAAAAATGAATTAATTGAGAATAGAGCTACATTATTAGAGGAAAACTCTAAATTTTTTCCGAATAAACATAACATTGATATTCATGAAAATATGCCATTAGGATATAGAGCATTGTGGAATTCTAAAGGTAAGTTAGCAATTGCAAAATTAGCTAAAGAAATATGTACTAAGTATTTGGAAAATAAAATATGTACAGAGAAAGATTTTCAAAAATTATTGTTATGTTGTGGTGAAGAAAAGGATACAGATAAATTTATCGAAATCCATATTTATGGTTCATTTACGATGGAACAAGCGAAAGTGGTATATGGAAAACCTCCTGTCATGGAATTATTGGATGAAAAACAAAAAAAAGAGCAAGAAACTGAATTGAAAACTATAAGAGAGACACTCGAAAGATATAATATAAATTGGGAACAGGAAGTCGTATGCGTCAAAGACAAGAAAAAGACATTATAGAAGCTAGTTTCTTTTATGGTAAAACTATTACCAAAGCTTATTTACTTGGTAGACTTGGAAAAGCAGTGTTATGGCAAAATGATAAAGATATATTTGATAAATATTTTACTATTGATACAGATGGTAACCTTGAGCAAGTAAGTGTTGGAGATGCATCTTTTTTATTTGATATTGCACTAGAGTATGAAGAACTAAACAAAGAAGAGCTTTCTTTGATATATATACTAGATAAGTTAGAACACAGTACTTCTAATTTTAAAGTATTAAAAATAGTTATTAATGGTTTTGATTCTTATTTAAGTAACGAAACTCGCAAATCTTCTATTGGTTTAGCAGATAAACTGTTAAAAAAGAATAGTCTTAATGAGCGATACTTTGTATATGAACGGTTATTAAGTCGTAAATTACCAGAAGATATTGACATGAAAAGGTCAATACAATGGGCTGAAGAGAAAGAAGCGTGGTATGTTCAAAGATTGTATAATGATATCCTTTTCAAAGATACTTATGGATATGATGGAACATTAATGCTTACTACACCTGAATATGAAAAGGATGCTGAGAGTATTCAAAGTAAACTGAAAAATATAGGGAAGGGAATTGTTTTAATCCAAAATAAATTAAATCCAATTGCATGGAGAGATGAATTAGTACAATATATTACATTGTGTAAAAATATAGTTTTCCTTGGTATTGATATTGGTGGAGAAATTGAAAAAATTTTGTTAGATGTTACTGACTCAGAGAAACATAAAAAAATAAGTGTATTGGGTAATAAACACTATAATTCATATCCAAATCAGCTAATAAATATGGATTTAAAATATTTTGCAGATATAAATAATCTACAAGAGAGTTTATTACAGTATGTATAATTCTAATAAGTTACCAATTACTGGAAATACTAATCCACCATACATTGGCCTACGTTCTTTTAAACGCTCTGATAGTAGAATTTTCTTTGGGCGTGAAAAACACACTATTCAATTAATAGAAAAATTAGCTAACGAAAAATTTATTGCTATAGTTGGGGAAAGTGGATATGGAAAGTCGTCTTTGGCATATGCTGGTTTGTTATCTGGTTTAGATGCCGGTTTTATGCACGGAAGGCATTGGTGGACAGTAGATATGCGTCCTAAAATGAGTCTTGCTAACAGTCCTTTTGCTAATTTAGCAGAGGCATTATTAGAAGAAGGAACAACAGATAATGATGTATTGGGAGAATATAAAGTTAAATTTTCTGAAAAATTTGCTCCTGTATCTTCTTTACAAGAAAAAGTGTCACTAACCCCTTATAGCCTAAGTCATATTTTATACAAACAACCGTTACCACCTCATCATAATTTGCTTATTTTAGTTGACCAGTTTGAGGAGATATTCACTCATTATGAAGGTGGTAATAATGATGATGAGAAAAAGAAAAATAGAGAAGATGCTAAAAACTTCATCAGGTTATTATTAAATATAAGCAGAAAGAATGAATCTGTATATGTAGTTATAACAATGCGTTCTGAGTATTTGGGTAAATGTGCAGTATTTGAGAATTTATCTGAACATATTACTAAAGGAATTTTTCTTATTCCTCCAATGACTGATGAAGAATTACGTGATGCAATTAAAAAACCAGCTCAATCATTTGGTCGTACAATAGAGCTTGATTTAGTTGAACAAATTATTAAAGATACAAAAAATCAAGAAGAAAAAACTGATATATTGCCATCTATCCAACATATTTTGATGCGTATGTGTAATGACAATAAGAACTTAACTAAAAGTCATTATGGTTTATTGGGTAAATTAGGTGATTCTTTATCTGGATGTGCAGACTATGTTTACTATGCAAAAGAAAAAAAATCTATAGAAGAGCAGAAAAAACACCAAAAAACTATTAGAATTTTATTTACTTGCATTACCGAACGCAAGAATGGTCTTTATATACGTCGTCCAACAAAATTGAGTGTGATATCTAATTTAGCTGGTGTAGGTTGGGAAGATATTGCTAAAATTATAGAATTATTTCGTGATAAGAAACGTAGATTTTTAAAGCCTCATCTAGGTGAAGTTTTAACAGAAGATAGCATTATAGATATTACTCACGAAGTATTGATCCATAAATGGGAAGATTTAAGAGAATGGGTAAATGAGGAGAAAGAGTTTATATATACATATAACCATTTAAATGATAGAGCAGTAGAATGGGATGAAGCAAAAAAAAATGATGGAAAATTATGGTCTAACAAAGAGTATCTTAGAGCGAAAGAATTGTTTGATCAAAAAGGCTCTACTATTGAAGAATGGGTAAAACATAATTGTAAGAAAAAAGCTGATAGTTTTGAGCTTGTAAAAGAGTTTCTTGAAAAAGGTGAAGAAAAGAGAAAGGAAGAACTTAAAAAGAAACAAAATGCAGAGATTGCGATTGCAGAAGCAAAGAGATTGAAAGCTGAAAATAGATTAAAAAATACTAAACTAAAATCGGCATATTCTTTAATAATAGCAATAATTATAGGACTATTTGCAACAGGCTATTTCGCCAAAAAAAATTACGATTCCAAACAAAAAACCGAAAAAGCATTCCTTAAACAACGAGCCTCCCAGTTTGAAAATGCAGAGATTTTAGCGAGTAACGAGAATTTTATAACCACCAAACAGATTCTTAAAGATAATTTTGATTCTGAACCAAAACTTTCCAACTCAAATCGCCACGCCCATAACCTATTAAATTGGTTTAGTAATCTTAAAGGAGCTACTCCAAAACAAACTTTTAAAGGTGCTAAAGCCCAATTACACACAATAGCAATAAGTCCTGATGGTAAGACTATAGCCGCTGCTGGTGAATATGGAAAAGTTGTATTATTTGATAAAGAAACAGAACAATTAAAATCTTTAAAAGATCATACAGATACTGTAGAAGCAGTAGTATTTGATTCACAAGGTAAATGGTTGGCT
The DNA here is from genome assembly GCA_030378125.1 of Thiotrichales bacterium HSG1. Classification (GTDB taxonomy): domain Bacteria; phylum Pseudomonadota; class Gammaproteobacteria; order Beggiatoales; family Beggiatoaceae; genus DRQV01. The sequence continues at coordinate 5,326 of JAUCGN010000054.1, forward strand.
AGTTCTGGTGATGATAAACAGATTATATTTTGGTCGTTACCCAACCCCAACAGAGAAGAATTATACAGATTGCAAGCCTCTAATAAAGTTTGGGCATTGGCTGTTAGTCCTGATGGAAAATTATTAGCTAGTGGTGGGAATGACAACAATATTAGTTTGTGGGATAAAAAAGGTAAGTTATTTGAGTTATTAGATAGTTTTGAAGGACACACTGGAGATATTTTTAGTTTAGCTTTCAGTCCAAACGGTAATTTATTAGCTAGTTCTTCCAGCGATAAAACAGTACGTCTATGGGATGTAGAAACTGCTCAAGAAATACATGCTTTCAAACATACAAATAAAATTAAAACAGTTGCTTTTAGTTCAGATGCTAAACTGCTTGCGGCTGGTGGTGATGATGGAGAGGTATATCTTTACAAAACAAATTCTAAACAATTACAACATACTTTCAAAGGACACAGAAGCGAGATATTTGGTTTAAGTTTTATTGAAAATGATAAATACCTTGTTTCAGCTAGTAGTGACAAAAATTTACGTCTTTGGGATGTGAACAGTGGTGTAACATTACAAGTATTACAAGGCCATACAGCAAGAGTTACAGATGTAACCACTTATAAAAACCAAATATTTAGCTCCAGTAATGACAGAACAGTTAAATCTTGGAATCCATTACCTTTAGCTAACCAATATAATATTGATTTACAAGAAGAATTATCTTCCACAGCAATCTCTCCTGATGGTAAAAAAGTTGCAGTTGGTTTAGCCGATGGTAGATTACGCCAATACTCACTTGAAAACAGAGAATTAATTTGGGAATCTACTGATGATAATAAACACAAAAGAGATGTACAACGATTAGCTTTTAACTTACAAGGAAATTTACTGGTTTCTGTTAGTTTAGATAAGATGGTTAAAGTATGGCAAGATGGTAAATTACAACGAACTTTCAATCATCAAGATAGTGTTAGTTCTGTAACTTTTGCTCCCAACAGTAATTTAATTGTTACTACCAGCTATGATGGTCAAATTGGTTTATTTAATCCTGATACTGGTGAAGCCAATTTCATAAAACAAGCTCATGCTGGAGAAGAAATTAACTCAGTAGTTTTTGATGCTGATGGAAGGCATTTATTAACTGCCAGTGATCAGGAAATTAGATTGTGGCAGATTCAGGATAATTCACTGAAACAATTAAAAACTCTTACTAAATCTGAAAGTACGATTCTGTGGGCAGCTATTAGCCCAAACGGAAAACGTTATGCAACTGTGGGACGGGATAATTTAGTAAAAATTTACTCAACTGAAGATGGTAAAAAACAACATAAGTTACCCGGTGGACATGATGATTCAGTCATGAAAGCTATTTTCAGTCCAGACAATGACCAAATAGCAACTGTCAGTGGTGATGGAACTTTAAGATTTTGGGACTTAACCACCACCGATGTCACTGAAATTTTTAAACTACGTCTACCAATTAAAAATAAACCGCCTCTTTGGGACTTCGATTTCAAATGTACTTCAAATGGTTGCTGGATAGCAGTACCTTTGACCAATGGAAAACTGATGCTCTATGATATGGGGCATATATACGATTAACAGGGGGTGGTGATTATAATGGTACTGTGTGTCAACTATCAAGAAAAAATTAAAATTTGTTAAATATCAATTAACTACAAGTTTTTACAATTTTATTGTAACAATACCGAGGATAAATTTACCATGAACATAGCAAGATTAGCAGCATTATATAGTAACATTCCTATATTTATGCACCATAAAAACAACCTATATTAAGAAAGGTATACTCTATAGTTTCGATAACCGAATCAAATTTATGACGAAACCGCTTAATATAACGTTTTAATGAAGCACAAGTATGTTCAATTGGATTAAATTCTGTTGAATATGCTGGTAAAAATAATAACAAACAATCCTGATTGCTCTATTAATAATTCAGTTTCAATTGATTTGTGAAAAGAGGCATTATCCATTATAATTATTTGCCCTGATTCTAACGCTGGCAACAATAACTCTTCTAAATAAATAAAACAAATCAGTATTCATACTTCCCTCATAAAGGAATGGAGCCATAACGTTCATTAAGTGCTGCAATAATATTTATATTTTTATCACGTTTACCCTTACGACATCCAAATATTTTTTCTCCTTTGGGTGACCAACCACAATCTCGAATTATATTGGGTTTAATTCCACTCTCATCAATATATACTAGTTGTTTTTTATCTATACAATCAAGTATTTGTTCAAATTCTTCTACTTGCACTTTATCTTGTTCTTCATAACTAAATGTTTTTTTTAGATGTTATACCAAGCTTATTCAATGCTTTACTTATAGCTGATTGGCTTACTCCAAATGTTTGGGCATGTTCAGATTTTATTACTGGATACCGGGCTTGGACTATAATTGAATTTGCAAATATGCTTAAATATAAATATGTTACACACGACTTTACGCTTAATTTATTGACATTTAACAGGTTATCATTTTTTTCAAATAGTCCAAGCCCAGTATCTTAACCAATACTTCGGACAGTTTTTATAACATATTGTTATTAAAGTAATTTTTTATTTCAAAGAAAAATAATAAAACATTTAAATTTCAATAAGTTATAGTTTTAACTAAGTTCAGTTTTCAAAAACTGTCCGAACTATTTAAATACAATAAGTTACTATATATAGTTGGTAGTCCTGCACAAAATAGTGTTTTCTCTAAAAAAAGCTGTTAAATATCAATCAATTAATAAATTTATCACTATGCATTGCAGGACTACCCTATTCTGATTAACAGGATTAAAATCTAAAAAGCTGCTTGTGCCTTTATTCTGAAAATTCTATAATTCTGCAAATTCTGATTCAGACAAAAAAGTTTTGAACAGGATTATACATGATTAGAGGATTAACAGGATGAGAGTCTGTAATCCTGCCCATCCTTCAATCCTGCATAATCTTGTTCAGACAGGCTTATTCAACTCCATCACCCCCCGATATTCCTCCGCCTTCCCCTTCTTGTTCAACAATATTTTTCGCAAAATGTGTTAAGTCCAACTCGAATAACGTATACGCTTATTGCTACTGTCAGGATATGCAGTGCTGCTCCTGAATAGCCCATTATCAGTAATACTGAGCCAAGTTTTTCTAGTACATCTTCATTTCTGAGGTCGCCCCATTTTTGCCATTGCTTGCTAAGTTCACTGCTTTCTTTGCACAGTAATTCTTTGGCTTGGCTGCCATATTTTTGTAAAAAGGTATCTGGAGCTTCTTGGGTATTTTCGGCAATTTGTTGGCGTTGCTTTTCTAGTAATTGTTCTTCATTGTCAATTGGGGAGGTGGATTTGCTTGCACCAAATTGGGATTTTTCTTGGTCACGCAGTTCTTGTAGTTGTTGGTCCATTTGTGCCGATAGTACGGCTATTTCTTCAGTGGTAAAGTTCATAGTTGAGTCCTATTTAGTTTCTGATTTTTTTGGTTTCTACACACCGACATGAGTTCGCAAGTTCATTTTTCCAATGGTTTATACCAGTTTTCAATAACAATATCTGAAAAAATTTCATAATCAGAGGTGTTAGCTGTAACAATTGTTAAGTTATTCACTTTAGCAATAGCAGCAATTTGTCCATCTGCAAATGGTGGTGTTTTTCCTAACAGACTTAAACTAGCACGTTCTGTTGCATGCCATTCTGCCGCTTTTTGAGTATATGGTAAGATAGGTAATTGGGCAACAACTTGATTTAAATACTGTTCCAATTTTTTACGTTTACGTGAAATAGGTAGTCGTTGACAACCAAATAGTAATTCATGCCAAACGATTGTAGCAGTTACAATTTCATCTTGATATTGTTCAATTTTATCTAATATCAATTGATTTGGTTTGGGACGGTTTGGTTCTGAGAGGATATTGGTATCAAGCAAAAACCTAAGTATACTCATAACAGAACTTCTCGTCCTGGACTGCGATCACGTACATCATTGAAAATATCTTCATCATAAAGGTCAGTAATATCAATTTGTTGACGGAATGTTTGTAGAGCTTGCCAGAAATTTGGTTGATTATTTTTAGTTGGAACTAATGTCGCAATTATTTCATTATTTTGAGTCAACTTAATTGAGTAACCTTGTTCAATTCGTTGTATAATGTCGGTCCAATAGTCAGGAGCTTGGGTAATTGAATATTGTTTGTTTATCATGTTTATATACCTTAATGAGTATTTATTTTTGGGGACTAGAAATCTCTTACTAAAAATATTTAATAATTGTCTGAATCAGAATTTTCAGGATAGATAGTACAACGAATTGACGAAATAATCGAATTAAAGGCAATGTGATGTCGGTTAAAAATTCGTTCATTTCGCTAATTCGCTGTACTGTCTTGTTTGAATCAGGATTTACAGGATGAGAGTTCGGTAGGGTGCATTTGCGAAATGTCATACACCACCAAATATATGAAAAATCAAATTGTTGTTGTGGTGTTTGTAGTTATCATGGTGTATGACGTTTCACTTATACACCTTTGTATAATAGACCCATGATAAAAAATTAAGAGCAAAAGATTAAGAAAATGTAGGTCGGAGGTCGTTACACCTTGAAGCCAAAGAGCTTGTACGTAGATAGGCCCCCACCTTCTTCA
>JAUCGN010000431.1 GCA_030378125.1 Thiotrichales bacterium HSG1
CTCATCAAAGGTTCACTTGCGTTCATCTCCATCATACGCACCTGACAGTTCCTCACTGCCTTTTCCCACATCGCTCACGACACTCGCTCTTTACGATAGCCGCATGGGGCGGTTTGATTCCAGCATCGGATTACCGAAATCAAGAGGCCAACTCTCATCTTTAATACAGCATGAAAAGCTTGTGCTTTTCTTCAGGACACACTAGAGTTAGTACGGTTGGTGCATTGTGAATTAATGAACTAGTAGCTGAAATGTGTTATCAAGGAACTATGAATACTGTTGTATTTAGGTGTTGAACATATTTTAGTTTCAGCTTTGCATCCTAATAATGTATTTATTTTAGATAATGTAAAAGTTCATTACAATGAGGAGGCTATAGCTATGAAGGATTATATTTCATAACAAATTTTCCAACTATTTGCTTGAGTTCTAAATTTATCTGCGATCCCAATATTTGGAATAGTTATCAATGTGTTATCAAGATAAATCAAAGGAATAAATGGGCGTTGCCAAGGAGGAATTTGGGCATCCTGTAATAATTTTTTTACCAAACGTGTATGTGCATGCCATTGAAAAACCTCTCCACCTTTACGAAAACGAATTTGTAACTGAGTGTTTAATGGCAGATTTAAACCATTATTTGTAACTTTTTTCACAGTCATTGTACCTATTGGCAACTTTATCGGTTTTGGAAATGACCAAATTATGTCATATGTAGGTAAAGCCGGCAAATTTTGCATGGCGAACAAATATTGCTTATAACGCCTAACTTCCCCACCTTTCCAACTAACTAAGGGTTGTTTATCCGATTTAGCTGTTAATATATCATTAACAATATGTTGTAAATGTGCTGTTGAAGGAATAGGTAAACCGAGTTGTTTGAGCCAAAACCTCAACAAGTTACGTTGATTCATTGGTTTAAGCTCATTTACAGCCGGCAAAAATAATTGATTTGGATGTGAACCTACACATGTTTGTAAATCCTGTTTTGCTAATATCTTAATTAATTCATCTGCTTCTGCACTATGGTTAGCGACCCTACCCAAAGTTTTATTAATATTTGGCCAACGTTTAGTTAATAATGGTATAATTTCATGGCGTAAAAAGTTACGGTCAAATCTGGTATCAGCATTACTACCGTCTTCTATCCAGTGCAAATCTTTAGCATATTCAAATAATTGGTCACGACTATAACCTAATAATGGACGCATTAACCAACCAACTCCTAAACAACTTTTTTCTGGCATAGCAGCCAAACCGGCAACTCCAGAACCACGCAACAACTGTAACAATACAGTTTCTGTCTGATCGTTTGCATGCTGAGCTGTGAATACTATATCATTTATCTTCAATAGTTTAGCTATAGCTTCATAACGAGCATTTCTTGCAGTGGCTTCTAAACTTTCTCTGGATTTAAGTTGAACTTGGACTGTAACAACTTTACATGTAATTGATAACTTGGCA
>JAUCGN010000055.1:0-8835 GCA_030378125.1 Thiotrichales bacterium HSG1
AACTGAGGAATAATTATGAATTTAAAAAATAAGCTGGCTGTGGCTATAACAACAGCATTGTTATCTGTTGGAAGTTATGCGGCGGGGGGATTAACTGCAATTACTACCATGGCGGATATTGATGATAGTGCTGCTGCTGTTGGTGGTACTCTTGGTACTTGTGCTACTAGTAATAGTGCTGCTACTGAAGATGCTTTTGGGGCAAACGGTTGTGATAGTGCAGATGGTAACCCTGACGGTGGTATACCAACTTATACTGATGCAGTTATCGGTACTCCGGTGACTTTTGCTACTGAGATGTTTAATGTTGGTTCTCCAACTTTACCATCTACTAGTACTGACCATTTTGCTGTTATGTATCAAGCTATTGGTGATATAGCTAAAGCGACTTTCTTCTTTGACTTTACCTTGACTAATGCCAAATTCAATTTGGCTGCTCTATACAGTAACTATGATATAGCGAAAGATTGTGCTGATAATGCTAATGCTGCTGCTATGACTATTCATCCTGGAACGATAGATGGTAACAAGGTTACTTTTAAAGTTGAGCTTACAAAACCTGATGCTAACCCAGTTGGGTCATGCGATAAATTTGCTTTAGTTTATACCATAAAAGATGCTACTGCATCATCTGGTGCGGTGAACTTAAAGGCTGAAACTTATTACAAAGATAGTGGTCAAAATAGACCGGCGGGTATAACAGATGATATAGATATTGCTGATTTTGCGGCTGCTATCTCCATAACATTAACCCCATCAGAAATAAATGATGCTAAAGTTTTGTCAGAAACTGGCAAAGAGTATGTTAAGTGGAAAAGTTCAGTTAATGGCGATGTTTATGAAACCAGTGATAAGGTAACTTTAGGAGTGCTTAAACTCGTCAATGGCGGTGTGAAGGATTCGACCGCTAAAAACGATTTTACATTTGGTAATGATGATGCTGAATTAACCTCAGCTACGTTAGTCATTAGCGAGGGAGATTTTACTGCTGCTGCGACTGCTCCGGGTCGAGTAACAGTTCAAGAAGCTGCTGTCAATGCGACTTTTGATGCAGAGAACAAAACAGCAACTTTCGATCTAACCTCGACTATAGGTAACATCACTGATGGCGTAACTGCTCCAAATGTTGGTGGTATTATAGAAATGGCAGTTGATGGAACAACTGATATTGGAACACCAGAAAATAATCCATGTGCATTGCTAACCGTTGACTACGCAGACAGTAACATGAAAGATTTCACTGTCCCTGAAAGTGGAGCATGTATTGACTTGCCAAGAATTATACCCGATGGTACAATTTGTCAGGTTGGCATTATTCCAAATACTGGTCAAAACGATAAAATATCTATTCTCATTACCAATAATACCAATGATGATGATGTAGTAAAAGGTACATTGTATGCCCAAGATGGTACTGAAGTATTCCCTCTTACAGTACTGAAAGGTGATGGTCATAACGGTATCGGTGGTACTGATGGTGTACTTAAAGCTGGTCAGACCATGCGTGTCTCAGCAGATAGTTTAGCTGAGTTAGCTGGTGGAACAATGGACCTAAAAGGTCGTGGTTCGCTTAGGATAACTACTACCTTATCTGACATTGAGGTTATGGCATTTATCCGTGATTCATCAACCAATATTAACAGTAATGTTAGTACCGGTGCTAGTGGAGTTAGTTGTGTTAACTAAGAAATTGCCAAGATAATTCTTGGACTTCTTATCTAAACCTTCCAGAGTTTTTGAAGCTTTGGGAGGTTTTTTTGATCATAATATAAACATATATGAATAAGAAAGAAATCTTAAAAAGACGCTTCAAAAAATTAGACAAACATTATGTAGCATTAAAAGAATACAAAATCTTAATAGATGATTTGTTACAACTGGATAATATATATTAGCCATCTACTTTTAACATGTTAAAACCGGAAACAAGAGCAATTTTAGATGCTTATTTAAAAAGATTTAGTTCTATGCAAGATTTTATGGGAGCAAAAATATTTGCGTTATTATTAGAAATTGCTGGTATTAACAATAACACAATGAGCGAAATTTTATATTATTAGGACTTACGCATTGACAACTTCTAAAAAATAATATTTCAATAAAATTATATAGTTATGAAATATATTTCATTTCTCATAATTTCTGTAAAAATTGAAGTATAAAATTACAATGCTAAGTTGTGTAAAGGAATTATGTAATTTTAAAATATAAATTATATGTATATTAAATTTAACTATTTGCATGGTAACTTATTGTATTTGAATTGTTTCATAATGTTATGACCTTGTCAATGCGTAAGTCCTAATTATGTAGAAAAAGAACAAATTATAGATAGTCTGGAAAACTGGATAGAATTAAGAGAAGTACGCAACGAATTAGAACATGATTATCCAGAAGAGTTACAAGAAGCCTTGAATAATTTAAAATATTGTATAGAAAATTTTTATAAAATTGAAAGTTATTATCTTAATTCATTGAATTTTTTTGAGAAATATACGAATGAGATTGTCAAATAGAATAATAAATATTTTGCAGCAAGGCATCCTAAAAAGTTTTGGTGATATTGATGTGTACCTATTTGGGAGTCGCACAGATGATAAAAAAACTGGTGGAGATATAGACATAGCTTTGGATGTATGTTTAACAAAGGAAGAATTTAGGAAGAAGAAAATATTTTTTAAGTCCTACCTAGCTAGAGTCGGGTTTGACTTAAAAATTGATGTGGTGAATTTTAATACGACTGATCCACTGTTGCGGCAAGAAATACAAAAAAATAAGATTTCTCTCATTTCCACAACAATTCATGAAAACTTAACTTAACAAAAATATTTACTTAATTCTACTTTGTCAGATTTAACGTAACTCATTGATTTATGGTACTGGGTGTCGACTATTAAGAAAAAATTAAAACTTGTTAAATATCAATTAATTACTAGCTTAACCTGTTTTATGTAACATACTTATATTTAAGCAAATTCCAAAATAGTCCGAGCCCGCTACCGATAAACTAGGTGATGATAAATATCAATATTTTTTTAGTCACACTTTAAATGCTACCAACATAAACGATTTACAACAGATTTATAAAAACCTGATGTTTGTGAAACATGAAATTATTAACACTGAAATTACTTTTATATTTTAATACTTTGGACTCCTTAAAGCACAGCAAATTTTGTTAATCTACTAGTTTTTTTATTTATAGAATGGAGAATATAAAATGACGGATAATGAATTAAAAGAATTAGTTGCTAGTTTAGCGATTGCTCAACAAAAAACTGATATTCAAATGGCTAAAACTGATGCCCAAATAGCTAAAATTATGGCTAAGACTGATGCTCAAATGGCTAAAACCGATGCCCAAATGGCTAAAACCGATATCAAAATAGCTAAAACCGATGCCCAAATGGCTAAAACCGATATCAAAATAGCTAAATTAACCGAACAACAGGAAAAAACGGATGCTAAATTGGACAGAATAGCAAATTTAGTAGGTAATATTTCTAATAATCAAGGAGATGTTGCAGAAGAATTTTTTTATCGTAGTTTTATTGCTAATCCATACTTAGGTACAATACATTTTGACATTGTTTATCGCAATATACCCGCATACAGGGATAAAATTCAAGATGAATTTGATATAGTATTAGTAAATGAAAAATCGGTTGCTATAATTGAAGTCAAACAAAAAGCTCATCCCAATTTAATTGATAAAATGTTGAGCAAAAAAATTCCCAATTTTAAAATGTTATTTCCCTGTTATGCTAAACAAAAAATTTATGCAGCAATTGCCAGTTTAGTTAGCAATGAGGACTTATTAACAAAAGCCAAACAAGCTGGTTTATTTTTATTAACTCAAGATGGTAAACATAGTCTTTTGGTCAATGACAAAATTAAAACTTTTTAACATAAATAGGACTTACGCATTAACAAAAGTAATCATTTTATAAACTTGTTAAAATACAAATAGTTACAAAAAATTACACTACTTGTATAAATTATATTTATACATCTCTGTCATTTCCGTGAAAACGGGAATCTAGGAATTTTCGAGATCGCTAGATTCTCACTTTCGTGGAAATGACAATTAATTAGTTTATATTTTACAATACCTTCGCCAATCTCAAAATTTGCTGTTTTGGGAATGAGGTACAATTTCCCGAAATCCAAGTAATATAAGAGTTTCGGGAAATCTGCTTCGCTCCATTCCCGAAACAACTATCTATTTGGCGAAGATATTAATTTTATAAATATATGATTTTAATGAAATTTACGCTTTATTATGTTTATCAATGCGTAAGTCCTAAACTTCCTAAACTATCAAAATATGAACTACAAATTATATCAAATATTAATATTATTATTATTAATTACAACTCTGGCTAAAGTCAATTCAGCAGTAAATCCACCAAATATTATACTCATTTACACTGATGACCAAGGTTGGAATGAACTCAGTTTAAAAAAATATTCTGTTTGTAAACAAGAAATATTAAAATTTAAAGAATGTAATGAAGCTAATTGGCAAAATGTCTGTCGAGATAAATATTTAGAATGTTCCACTCTATTAGGCAAAAATAACCAGACCATAAAAGCTATGGCAAATTCAAACTTTTTCACCCCTAATCTTGATAAATTAGCCGAAGAAGGTATTTTATTCACTAATGCTTATGCAAATGCAGGAGTTTGTACTCCAAGTAGAGCCTCTTTATTAACCGGTCAATACGCACCTAAACATGGTATCTATACAGTTGGTGGTTCTTATGACGAAAATTTATTACAAGATGCCCCACTTCCAATCAGTCCTACTATAAAAAAAGTACTTGATAAAGATACTAATACCTTTGTTAAAATACTCAAAAACAATGGTTATAACACTGCATTAATAGGGAAATGGCACCTAGAAACAATAACAGATAATGATAAATTTATAGTTGATCCAAATCCAAAAACTGAATGTGTCACAGAATATAAAATACCTACCGAATCATCTTATACTGCAACTATAGAAAATATGTGTGTAATGAACCCAATGGATGGTAAAATTTACACAGTTTCCAATAATATAACAGTAAAAGCCATCCCCGAACATTTTGGTTTTAAAGAAGTTAAAGGGGCTAATGCAAGTGGTAAATTATGTCATAGCAGTGTGAAAAAAGTTCATGATTGGGAAGGTACATATAATGGTTTTTATACCTTAACGACTCATCCTGTGGGTTCTATAAGTTCTTTGAATAAATATTGTTTAGGAACAAGAGGAATTCCAATAAATTCGTCTGCAACAGCATATATGACGGATTACTTAACAACAGAACATGTTATTCCTTTTATAGAAAAAAATATCAATCAACCTTTTTTTATCTATATGCCACTTTATGCTCCACACCGACCTTGGGTTGCCAAAGATCGAAATGTTAATCATAATACAAATAAAGAAATTATTGATCGATACAAAGCAATGATAGAAAGTATTGATTACAACGTGGGTAAAATAGTACAAAAGATTGAATCTAATAAAAAACTTGCGGAAAATACCATTGTTATCTTTGTTTCTGACAACGGTATACACTATACTATCAAACAAGCAATCAACAAATATCCATTGAGTGGTAGCAAAGGTGGTTTTTATGAGGGAGGTATTCGTGTACCTATGATTATAAAATGGCCAATGGTTAATTTATGGAAAAATAAAGTTTCCCATATTCCAGTTGTTGTTAGTGATCTTTACTCAACCATACTTGATCTAGCAAATATAAAGGGATATCCTGATGCCGATGGTAAATCTATATTAACCATACTCAACGATAATATAAGTAATAGGCCAGTTTATTGGTATAACCCTTACAACTTAAAGCGATGGATACCAAGTGCTGTTATTCGTCAAGGTGATTGGAAATTAATGGAATTTTTTCATGTTGCTAAGAACGATCTCAACAGATTTAAACTTTATCGGCTTGATGATAAACAAAATGAGCATCTTAATATAAAAGCAAATCTTTATGAAAATAAAGATACTAATCTTATTATAAATAACCAATTAGATGATGTTAGATGTCGTTTAGAAAAAAAATTACTCAATTGGTATAAAACTAGTTTTAAATCTGGCAAATATAATGAAGAATTGATACTTTCCGATAAATGTCGTTAAGGAAAGTTAATAATTATACTGATCAAGCAATTTACCCGCCTGATCATAAATAATTCTCTCCTGTTCTTTAGTCATTACATTCAACCGCTCTATATTCTTATTTTTAATCCTAGAATTCACCCCATGAACAATATAATTTTGCAACAATTGCTCAGAAGATAAAACTGGCAAATCCAAAAAAGTACAAATGTCATCCATAATTCCAACTGGGTTTGCAGTAAAATCTTCATAGCGAACTTCCAAAAAATTAGTTAACTTAGGAGCATCTTCTAATACAATTTCTAAACTTCGACTCCACTGATGAGCAGCTTTTGACAACAAATTTGGTACATAAACTGACTTAACTTTAGCATCAATTCCCATTGCAACCACATAACCATTCCGAACAATATGAATAAAATACGGCTGCTCAAAATGTCGTTCCAACCACAAAGTCCTAGCAGTATTAGTTGGTGACTTTTCCAAAGCATAAGGAGCTTCCGGTTTATCTAATAGTTTAATCCAATCTTGTTTAGCTCGTTCTGCTTCAAGAGCTTTTTCATCTGGTGAAAATCTGAATAAAGCTTCCTTCTCTGCCCATAAACGTGGTACACCAACTGATTTTGGAGTAACAAACACATCAGTCAAAAACTGTCCCTCATTTGGCAAACCAGCAATATCTGGATGTTGTCGCAAGATGCTATTCAACAAAGTTGTACCAGAATTATAACAACCAATAATAAAAATCCATTTATATTTTTGCATTTTGATAATAAATTTCTCTCACCAACATCAAGTTAAAAGCTACTGTTGTTTTAGTTTGGCCAAATATTCTTCAATTACCTCAGGCGACAATCCTTCTAACCGTTCTTCTGGTTGTAATACCTTTAACAATTCTTTATGTGGCAATCCTTCTAACCGCTCTTCTGGTTGTAAACCTCTCAAACGCTCTTCAGGTGGCAAAGAATCAATAAATTTATCAGTATATTCTCGATGAAAATCATCCCAAGTATAAGACATAACAGTACCCTCTTTAAAATACAAATCATACAGCTGATTTAATAAACCTTTAGCCTTAAAACTATGCCATTTATAATTCAAATTACCAAACTTAAAACTATCCGTTCTACCACTAAACAGTAAAAAAATAGCATTTTGATTCTGTTTATCCAATCGACTAGTAACAATTACTCGTATCAAATCAGTACCCCAAAGCACATCATAAACTCCAGCCATAATTTCTTCAAATGCTACCATATTTGCCAATTTCTGTGGATAATTAGTACAAACAGCATACAATTTAAACTCTGATTCTGGCAATAAATTTTTAGTTGAAGGGCTTATTTCTTTACGGTAAATAACTGAACTACCAACTAATTCCTTCATAGTCCAACTATTCAGAGGTTCCCGCATAGATTTATAAGTCAATAAATTATACTTCGATAAACCTTCCAGTCCATCTGGCAAAAATGACGGCGGTTGACCGATTGTCTTCCTTATAATCAAAATATCCAAAAATTGTTCCTGTGATGTCAAATCTTTCTCAAGTTCGACTTCAAAACAGGAATCAGTAAAAAAGTCCATCAAGGTCAATCCTAACAAACGATGCCAACTTATCATAAAACTTCCTGATAACCAAACAAATCAAGTTTTGCATGGGATAAAATTTTATCAACTCTTTCCTCATTTATTGCAGTATAACGAGTTGCATTATTTTTTGATTCCAATTGTATATCATCAGTATATTTTAATTTATAATGTTCAGCAAATTGTTTGATAACTTTGTTAGGATCAGCTACTAAATCCTCATATCTCACAATATTGATTCTATTTCTATTTTGATATAATTTTTCCGCCAAATGATTCCAAATATCTATCCTACGCAAATCCTCATCCTCAGAACAAAAAGCAACTTCATGAAACCAGCGATTTGGTGGGGATATTTTAGTTATAGGAAAAGAATCTGGACAACGCATCCAAGAAGATAATGTATATACTGGATGCCTAACAATTGCCCAAATTTCCCAATTATCTTGAATTAATTTTTCCAATTGAGCCATATATCTTAGAGTAAACTTCTGAGCTAACAGAAAAATTTTATTTTTAATATTTACTGGAACATTAGCAATGTGAGTATCATTTTCAATTGTATTACTGGTTAATTTATTATTAACATTTACTTTATTTTCAACATGCTGAGTTGTTATGATTTGCTTCCGTACCGACCTGTACATCTCAAAAAGATTTGAATCACTTTTTACCTCATTAAGACATACAACATTATCTATATCATTTATCAAAGTTGTGAAAAGACTGCTGCCACTGCGTGGAATTCCAGTAATTATCACATTAGAACGTGAACGGTGTATATATCGTGTTAATTTGTTAGAACAACGATCCATAAAAGAACTTTTTGTATCTTCAAATGGATAAGATACAGAAATTTTTGCATCTTCAGGATATTCTAGCAACATTTTCCATTTTTCATTTCTTAATATCTTACTTTTTATAATAGGATAAAAATCAGATAATTTACGGATAGTTGAAACAACCTGTGGTGCGGTCATTATAACATCAGGATTATTATAATGGTAGATGATAGCCGCTTCTACCTCTGGTGATTGTTGTAAATGGCATAGTTTTAAGGCTAAAGGTTTATTAAATCAGCTGTATGATTTGTATTTTAAAGAGGGTACTGTTATGTCTTA